>JAISDL010000219.1 GCA_031264825.1 Accumulibacter sp.
GAATCAGGAGACGGGAGACAGGAGACAGATGAAAACCGATCGGTATTTTGTTGCTTTTCCACGGCGGCAACGCCGCCGCTGACCGATCTGATTCCTGTCTCCTGATTCCTGATACCTGATAGGCGCGGCACGCCGTGCCCCTACGGTGGGATGGTATTCCTGGTGGGGTTTCGTCACTCCGGCGGCAACGCCGCCGCTCACCGATCTGATACCTGTCTCCTGATTCCTGATCCCTGATCGGCGGCGAAGCCGCCGCTCACTGATCTGTCTCCTGTCCTCTGTCTCCTGTCTCCTGATCCCTGACATCTGATCCCTGATATGTTAAAGTAGCCCCCGGCGGGTCCCCTCCGCATTGCAGGGCGGCGAACCTGGTCAGGTCCGGAAGGAAGCAGCCATAGTCGTTTCCGCAAGTGCTGGGGTCAGGCTCGCCCCTTCGCTTTTTCGCCGTCATCGATCATGCCTTTTTCAAACGTGCCGCAGTCGCGGGTCGGTCGTCCGATCGCGTCGGCGGCAAGATTTTTTCCGTGAGCGCGCCCGTCGCGGGACTTCCGAAAGTCGGCTTCGTTTCCCTCGGCTGTCCGAAGGCGCTCGTCGATTCCGAAGAGATTCTGACGCGGCTGCGCGCCGAGGGCTATCTGATTTCGCCGTCTTACGCCGACGCCGACCTCGTCGTCGTCAATACCTGCGGTTTCATCGACGCCGCCGTCGAGGAGTCGCTCGAAGCGATCGGCGAGGCGCTCGCCGAGAACGGGAAGGTCATCGTCACCGGCTGTCTCGGCGTCCGCGAGAGTCTCGTCCGCGAAGCGTGTCCGCGCGTGCTCGCCGTGACGGGGCCGCACGCGCCTGACGAGGTGATGCGCCATATCCACGCCTGCCTGCCTCCGCAGACCGATTCCCTTGATGCCTTCGATTCGCTCGTTCCGCCGCAGGGCGTCAAGCTGACGCCGGGGCATTTCGCGTACCTGAAGATTTCCGAGGGCTGCAACCACGCATGCACGTTTTGCATCATTCCTTCGTTGCGCGGCCCGCTCGTCAGCCGGTCCGTCGGCGACGTTTTGCGCGAGGCGCGTACGCTCGTCGACGCGGGCGTAAAGGAATTGCTGGTGATTTCGCAGGATACGGGCGCTTACGGCGCCGATCTGAAATACCGGACGGGGTTTTACGGCGGCCGCCCGGTCAGGACGCGGATCGTCGATCTCTGCGAGGCGCTCGCCGAACTCGGCGTCTGGATTCGTCCGCATTACGTCTACCCTTACCCCGCCGTCGACGGCCTTTTGCCCCTGATGCGCGAGAAAAAAATCCTGCCCTACCTCGACGTGCCCTTCCAGCACGCGAACGCTCGCATCCTCAAGGCGATGAAGCGCCCGGCCGACGCCGAGAATACGCTCGAACGCATTCGCGCCTGGCGCGCGGCGTGCCCGGAACTTGCGATTCGGAGCACGTTCATCGTCGGCTTCCCCGGCGAGACCGAGCGCGAATTCGAGGAGCTTCTCGATTTTCTCAAGGAGGCGAAGCTCGACCGCGTCGGGTGCTTCGCGTACTCTCCGGTCGAAGGCGCGGCGGCGAACGCCTTGCCGGGGAGGGTTCCCGACGCCGAGTGCGAGGAACGCCGGCGGCGGCTGATGGAAGTCCAGGAGGATGTTTCGGCGGAACGCCTCGCGGCGAAGGTCGGACGGGAAATCGACGTTCTCGTCGACGCCGTCGACGACGAGGGTTGCATCGCCCGCTCGGAGGCCGACGCGCCGGAAATCGACGGACTCGTTTTCATCGACGGTTTTTTCGACGCGGAACCCGGCGACTTTTTGAGGGTGCGCGTCACGGACGCCGACGAGCACGACCTTTACGCCGAGGTTGCCAAAGGCGGGGAGGGCGCTTCGTGGTCTTGACCGAGCGGCTTTCCGCGATCGTCGGCGCGGAAAACGTGCTGACGCGGCCCGACGACGTGGAGGCGTATTTCATCGACTGGCGGAGGCGTTACCGCGGGAGCGCGCGCTGCGTCGTGCGCCCGAAAACGCGCGACGAGGTCGCCGGCGTCGTGCGCGCGTGCGCCGACGCCGAGGTCGCGATGGTTCCGCAGGGGGGGAACACGAGCCATTGCGGCGCGGGAATTCCCGGCGAGGACGGCAAATCCGTGCTGATCAGCCTCTCGCGGATGAACGGAATCCGCTCGATCGACCCGACGAACAATACCTTGATCGCCGAGGCGGGCTGCGTTTTGCAAACGCTCCACGAAGCGGCTTCGAGCGTCGGACGGCTCTTCCCGCTCTCGCTGGCCGCCGAGGGGAGTTGCCAGATCGGCGGCAACCTCTCGACGAACGCCGGGGGTGTCCATGTGTTGCATTACGGGACGATGCGCGAACTGACGCTCGGCCTCGAAGTCGTTCTGCCGAACGGGGATATCTGGGACGGTCTGCGCGGCCTGCGCAAGGACAACACGGGTTACGACCTGAAGCAACTTTTCATCGGCGCCGAGGGGACCTTGGGGATCATCACGGCCGCCGTCCTGAAGCTCTTCCCGCAGCCGAGGACGACGCTGACGGCGTGGCTCGCGGTCGAATCCCCGACGGTTGCGCTCGAAGTCTTCGGCCGTCTGCAAGGCGCGTTCGGCGGCGCGCTGACCGCGTGCGAACTCATTTCGGACGTTTCGGTCGACCTCGTGTGCAAGCATGTTCCGGGGTCGCGTCCGCCGCTTGACGAGGCGAGTCCCTGGCAGCTTCTGATCGAACTGACCGACGCGGGAGAGAACGACTCGCTTTTGCCCGCGCTCGAAGACTTTCTGGGAGAAATGCTCGAAAAGAGCGTACTGACCGACGCCGTCCTCGCCGACGGCGGAGAGCAGGCGCGGCGCCTCTGGGCCTTGCGCGAAAACATCGGCGAAGCGCAAAAGGCCGAAGGTTTCAGCATCAAACACGACATCTCCGTGCCCGTTTCGCGCGTCGCCGAATTCATGAAACGCGCGGACGCGGCGCTTGCGCGGGATTTTCCGGGGATTCGCATCGTCGCCTTCGGGCATCTGGGCGACGGAAACCTGCATTACAACCAGTCGAAACCCGACGCCGCCGAAAATTCGGAATTCATCAAATTGCAGCCGCGCGTCAACCGGATCGTTTACGACATCGTTAATGAATTCGGCGGCAGCATCAGCGCCGAGCACGGTATCGGCCAACTCAAGCGCGGCGAATTGTTGCGCTACACGAGCGCGGTCGAAGTCCAGACGATGCGCGCGATCAAGGATGCGCTCGACCCGCTGGGCTTGATGAATCCGGGGAAGGTTCTGTGATTTTGGCAATCGTCAAAAAATAACCCCCTTTTTTGACGAACACGTACTTCTGATCGAAACGTAGAAAGGGAAAAAAATGAGAAGCGCTCGCAAAGTCGTCGTCGCCGAATTCGGCGAGCCGGAGGTCATGCAACTGCAAACGGTCGATCTCGCCGAACCCGGCGTGGGGGAAGTGCGCCTGCGCCAGACGGCCGTCGGCTTCAATTACATCGACGTTTATCAGCGTCAGGGAAAGTATCCGCTGCCGCTCCCCACAGGGCTTGGGCACGAAGCCGCCGGCGTCGTCGAAGCCCTCGGCGAGGGCGTCGCCGATTTCGCTCCGGGCGACCGCGTCGCGTACATGAACGCCGGAGTCGGCGCGTACGCGGACTACCGGAACGTCCCCGCCGATCGCCTCGTCGCGATTCCCGAAGGGGTCGGCGACGAAGAAGTCGCGGCGCTCTTCTTCAAGGGGATGACGGCGCAGTATCTGATCCGGAAAACGCACGTCGTGAAATCCGGCGAGACCGTCCTCGTCCATGCCGCGGCGGGCGGCGTCGGGCAGATTCTGTGCCAATGGGCGAAGGGCTTGGGCGCTTTCGTCATCGGGACGGCGAGCACGCCGGAAAAATGCGCGCTCGCGAGAAAAGCCGGTGCCGATATTGCGATCGACTATTCCAGGGAAGACTGGACAGACACTCTGCTCAAGGAGACCGGCGGGAAAAAAGCCGACGTCGTCTACGATTCCGTCGGGAAGGACACCTTCTATAAGTCGATCGACTGCACGGCGCAATTCGGGATCGTCGTCGTCTTCGGCGCCGCTTCGGGTCCCGCGCCCGCGGTCGAACCCGAATACCTCAACAAAAAAGGCTGCCTCTACCTGACGCGCCCGTCGGTCTTTCCGCACAACGCGAACCCGCGCGCCTTCCGCGAGAACGCCGCCGACCTGTTTTCCGCCGTCTCTTCGGGGGTCGTCAAACCGGGCATCGGCGCGCGCTTCGCGCTCGACGACATCGTGGAAGCACACCGCGCGGCGATGTCGCGCAAAACGCAGGGCGCCGTTTTGATCATTCCTTGAGCGTCGCCGTGTCGGCGCGCGCGGGATCCTGGCGGTAAAAGCGCGTGAAGAGCGCGTAAAGCGCCGGGAACTCGCCGCGCAGGAGCTTCGGCGCCTCGAAGAAGGCTTCGCTCATGACGGCGAAAAATTCTTCGGGGTTCGTCGCGGCGTAATCGTCGAAACCGTCGGGTTCGCCGGATTCGCAGGCCCCGGACGCGACGACCGCGAAGGTCTGGAATTCGTCGAAAGCGGCGAGCAGCGCGTCCTCCCATTCCTCGACCGGAATGTCGGGCGGAAGCGGCGGGACGCCGTCGATGCGTCCGTCGCGCATATCGAGCTTGTGCGCGAATTCGTGGATTACGACGTTGTAGCCGTCGCCGGCCATCTTCGCGTCTCCCCACGAAACGACGACGGGGCCGCCCTCCCAAGCTTCGCCGGAAGCGACATCGTCGTATTCGTGCGCCACGCCGGACTCGTCGACGGTGACGCGCGGGACGACGAACTCGTCGGGATAGACGACGATTCCGACCCACCCGTCGTAATACGCGATTCCGAGGTTCAAGATCGGCAGGCACGCCTGCGCGGCGATCGAAACGCAGATCGCGTCGGTGATTTCGAGGCCGCCCGCGCCGGTGAATTCCTTTTCGGCGAGAAATCTCTCGCTCAGGCGCTTCAAACGCTCTGTATCTTCAGCGGAAAGGCGCGCGAGGAAGGGCAATGCGCTCAAGGTCGCGCGCCAGAGCGCGTCGGGGATTTGCGGCGGCGTCGAAAATCCGCGTAAGCGGCGCAAAATTCCGGCCAGAAACATCGCCTACAGAAGCCTGCGCGAAGTCGTGAGAAAAATCCCCGAAAAAATCAGCGCGATTCCGGCGTAGTGGTAGAGCATCGGGATTTCGTCGAGAAAAACGGCCGAAAGCAGCGTGCCGAATACCGGCGTCAGGTGGATGAAAAGGCTCGCCTTGTTCGCGCCGACCTCGCCGACGGCGCGGTTGTAGAAAACGTAGCCCGCGAATCCGGGAAGAACGCCGACATAGACGATCGCGGCGAGCGCTTTGGGCGAAAGCTCGATGACAAGGCCGCTGTGAATCTCCCAGGCGTACGCCGGCAACAGGCAGACGACTCCGATCAGCGTGAAGGCGGCGAGCAGGAGCATCGGGTGAACCCCTTCGGGGCGCCAGTGCAGCCCGATCGTGTAGAGTGCCCAGGTGAAGACGGCGAGCAGCATCCACACGTCGCCGACGTTCAGCTTCAGACCCGCGAGCGTCGCCGCGTCGCCCCGCGCGACGATGACCGTGACGCCGACGAGCGAGACCAGGACGCCGATCCACTCGATGCGCCGCAGCGTTTTTCGCAAAAGGAGCCACGAGAGCGCGATCGTCGCGATCGGGACGAAGGAATTGAGAAGGAGCGCGTTCGTCGCGCCGGTATGCCGTAGCGCGAGGTACGCGAAGGTGTTGTAACAACCGACCCCGACGACGCCCAGGGCAACCGTGGCGAACCAGTTCCGCTTGAGCAGCGGCCACTGCGAGCGCAGGTGCGGCAGCGCGAAAGGGAGCGTCAGGGCGAAGGCGATCGCCCAGCGCCAGAACGCCAGCATGAACGGCGGGACGGTGGTGTGCACGGCGCGGCCGACGACCATATTCCCCGACCAGAAAAGCGACGACAGCGTCAGCAGGACGTAGGGGTGTTCGAGCCGACGGAGCGTCGAGGCGAGTGAAAATCGGGTGGGCATGGGCGCGGTGGGGACGGAAAGTCGGGATTATAGCGAGAGCCGGGGCGAACGGTGCGCGATCCTCCGGTTTGCCGCTCGGCGCCGTTCAGACGGTCAAACACGAGGGGCGTGTGCGCGTTTGCCGGCTTGGAACTTCGGTTTCAAGGTCGGTCACGCGGTTTCTTCGCCCAAGGCTTCCAGACGATTCAACCAGCCGTCGAAATGCGGGCAAGCCGTCCGAACCGCCGCGATGCCGATTTTTTCCAGGAGTGTCGGGCCATCCGAGGTTTCCTTGTAGCCGCCCGCCAAACGGCGCAAGCACGCTTTCGGATGCGTATCCGCGCCGTGGTCGATCAATTCGGGCGCGCCCGCTTTCCGCACTGTGGCGCGCAATTCCTCGGCGAGATGCGCCTTGCCGAAATGCGCCTCGACGGTATCCGGTGCGCTGAACAGCCACGCCTCGAATTCATGGAGCGCCAAAAAAGGAATGAAACGCGGATGCTTCAACTCCAGTGCAAAACGTTCTTGCAACTGCGTGACTTTCTCTCGTGGGTCGTCTACGCCCAAGGTCTCCGGCAGACCCGGAAAATCTTCCGGCAGCCCATAGAAATCCAGCAGGCAACTGACCCACGCGTCGCTGTCGTGCGTCAGAGGCAAGAGGTTTTGGAGAATCTGATCCCAATTCGATACGCCGCCGCGAAAGCCGCCGCCGCTCATCAGGCGCTTCGTCCACAGCACGATGGGTGGGTGCACGTATACGCCGTGCCGCGCGAGATGCGGCGCCAAGGTGCGTTTGACGAAAACTTCTTCGCTCTGACCTTCCACCAGCATCAGAAGCCGCGTCATGGGCGACCCCCGAATACATTTTTCTCCCAAAGTTCGCCAACGCTGAAATTCTCCAGCCACATCGCATAATCATCCGAGCACAGCCGACGAAACCGGCTGCCGCGTCCGTCGTGATCGGCGACGATGATTTGCTCTACCGGAAAATTGTCGAGCAAGGTCACCGATTGCGTCGCTACCAACACTTGGGTACGTTCGGACGCGGCATCGAGCATTTCGGCCAGAATGCGAAGGGCGAAGGGATGCAAGCCAAGTTCCGGTTCGTCGAGCAGGATCAGTGCGGGCGGATTCGGTTGCAGCAAGAGCGTGGCGAGGCAGATGAAGCGCAAGCTGCCGTCGGACAGCGAATACGCGTCGAAATACGCCTCGGAGCCTTTCTGCCGCCATTCCAGCTTGATCTTCTTTTCGTTGAGTTTGCTCGGTGCCAGAACGAATCGATCGAAAAACGGCGCGACCAGCCGGACGTGCTCCTCGATACGGCGGAACTGCGCCGAGTGCTTTTCCTGCAACCAGTAGAGATAAGCGGGCAGATTGGACGCGTTGGGGCGGAAGAAGCGGTTGTCGTCCAAGTCCGCCGCCTGCTTCGCGGGCGAGGTGTCGGAGGTGTCGTGGAAGTGATAAACGATAAAATTTTCCACTTGTAAAAAAACGGGCGGCTCGCGCATCGTCCTGTAGTCCTGCACCACCTCCTTGAACCTGCTTTCCTTGTTTCCGGCGGCGATGGTTTTCGACCCGATACGCTCCTCAATAAAAATCAGTGAATCCTGGCTTGGAGCAAGCACGAAACCGTAGGGATATTTTTCCAGCTCGAAATCCAGCGACAGCGCGGGTGTCGTCTTGCGTCCGTGGAACAGGAAGCGATCCGGCTCGCTGGCGACGTAAAGCTGGAGATTGTGCGTCAGAACCCGCTCAAGCAGACGGAACGCGCCGATCAGATTCGACTTGCCCGACCCGTTCGCACCAATGACCACGTTGAGGTCGCCGAGTTTTAGATCGGCGTTCTCGATCGATTTGAAACCCTTGATTTTGACTCCCTGCAAGGTTTTCACCGTGGCCTCCCAAGTGATTCGCAGATGGAACAAGCCCGCGGGCTTGCCGCCGTCGCGCAGCGGGATTTCTTGCGAGCAGGGTACATCAGTTTTCCTCCGCTTGCCGGATTTCCGCCCGCACGGCAATTTCCTCGACCAGCGCCGCGATATCGGCATAGCATTGTTGCACATTGCTTTGATGCGCGCCAATCGCGCCGTCGGCGCTGGTCAGGCTGAACATCGGTTT
>JAISDL010000220.1 GCA_031264825.1 Accumulibacter sp.
GCAGCAATGCGAAGCGCGGATTGAAACCTGTTTGTTGCTCTCGATGCGGAGCATTCGGATTATTTCGCTTCGCAGCAATGCGAAGCGCGGATTGAAACCAGTATGAACACCGAGAGCCGGAGTACGACGTGTTGAAAACGACAAGATGTGGATTTTGGCAAGGTCGGCTTTTTATTTCGTCCCTCGGAAACAAGAGGCGTGGATTGAAACGGAATGCAGGCGGACATCGCGCAGGGGATGTACAAATTTCGTCCCTCGGAAACGAGGGGCGCGGATTGAAACAGCCTCGTCGACGATGATCAGGCTATCGGTATTCTTATTTCGCCTCTCGGAAACGCGGGGCGTGAATTGCAACGCCATCCCCGTGTTGAATCAGTGCTTCCTTCGCCGATATTCGACAAAGGCGAAATCCGGCACCGTCCCGGCGGCACGGACGGCTTCGCGCGATACTTCTTCCCATGCGTCCGCGTTGACTTCTGGGAAAAAGGCGTCGGCGTCGGGGCGGTCGGCGACCTCGGTCAGATGGAGGCGGTGGGCGATCGGCATCGCTTGACGGTAGAGTTCCGCCCCGCCGATGACGAATATTTCGGGCGCGTCTCCGGCCATTTGGAGCGCGTCCCCGAGCGACGCCGCGACGAGCGCGCCGCGCGCCGAATACTCCCGGTTGTGCGTCACGACGATGTTCAAGCGCCCAGGAAGCGGGCGAAAGGTCTCCGGCAACGACTCCCAGGTCTTTCGGCCCATGACGACAGGCTTTCCGCGCGTCGTGTCGCGGAAATGTCGCATGTCCTCGGGGAGCCGCCAAAGCAGTTGTCCGTCTTTGCCGATTGCGCGATTGAGGCCGACGGCGGCGATCAGCGCCACCGTGCGTAGCGAATCCGGCGGAATTGCGCGCATTGATTCCATTTTCAGTTCATCTCCGGTCGACTTCGCCATATGAATGAACTGCCTTTTCGTTTCCCACGCAGCTTATCGCAGGCAGCGCCACGACGCGACGAGGCGAAGCCGCCAAGGTCTTGCCGTGTCTGGAAATGCAATCAGACGGCGACGGGCGCGGCGATATGCGGGTAGGGGTCGTAGCCTTCAAGCGTGAAGTCCTCGAAACGAAAGGCGAAGAGGTCGTCAATGCCGGGGCGTAGCCGCATCGTCGGGAGCGGGCGCGGTTCGCGCGAAAGTTGCAACCGCGCCTGATCGAGGTGATTTTCGTAAAGATGCGCGTCGCCGAGCGTGAGGATGAATTCGCCGGGCTGGAAGCCGCAGACTTGCGCCAGCATCATCGTCAGCAGGGCGTAGGACGCGATATTGAACGGCACGCCCAAAAAGATGTCCGCACTGCGCTGGTAGAGCTGGCACGAGAGCAGGGGACGCTTGTCCTCGAAGCGAGGCGAGGCGTCGGCGACGTAGAACTGGAAAAGCGCGTGGCAGGGCGGGAGCGCCATGCTTGCCACGTCGGCGGGGTTCCACGCCGTGACGAGGTGCCGCCGCGAATCGGGATTCGTCTTCAAGCCTTCGACGAGTTGCGCGATTTGGTCGATTTCGCGCCCGTCGGGCGTTTTCCAGCGGCGCCACTGCGCGCCATAGACCGGACCGAGTTCGCCGTTTTCGTCGGCCCATTCGTCCCAGATGCGAACGCCGTTCTCATGGAGATAAGCGACGTTCGTGTCACCGCGCAGGAACCAGAGGAGTTCAAAGATGATCGAGCGCAAATGCAGCTTCTTGGTCGTCAGGAGCGGGAAACCGTCGGCGAGGTTGAAACGCGCCTGCCAGCCGAATATCGAGCGCGTTCCTGTGCCCGTGCGGTCGGTTTTTGGCGCGCCACGCTCGAGCACGTTTCGCATCAGGTCGAAATAGGGCTTCATCGTAAGTATTCGTCAAAAAGTAAAACCCACCTTTTTGCCGGGTTGGTTTGGGTTTGAAGGTGAGCAAAGCCCACTTTCAAACCATGTAAAAACAACGCCAAACCAGTTCGGCCTTGGGGTTCTCTTGCCTTTTCTTCCTTTTTTGTCCAAGCCGCCAAAAAACAGGTGCTTGTCTTTTGACGATTCCTAAAACGGACTCCGGTCGAAGTCGGCGATTGTAGCGCGTAAAGCTCAAGGCCTGTTGGCGTCTTGCGTCGCCTAGTAGCGTCGGGCAAAGCGCGGCTTACGGCGCGTCGTTGACGAAAGACGGGCTGTAGCCGACCGACTCCTTTATTTTCCGTGCGACTTTTTCGGCACTGGCGCGGTCGGGGTAGGGGCCGATCTGGACGCGGTGCACGGCGTCACCTTTGATGATCCTGAATTCTTCGGTGAGCCAATCGAGTTCCTGAGCGAGGCGGAGGCGGAAATTTTCGGCGTTGTCCGTGCTCGAAAACGCGCCGAGTTGCAGAAAAATACCGCCGCGCGGCGGTACCGCCTGGAGGACACCGAGTGTTTCGACGGACGCCGCGTCGTCGGATTGCGCGAGGAGCGCTTCGATTTCGTCGGCCTCGTCGGTACTCTCTTCGCGGCCTTCGGGAAGTTCGACGGCGGGCGGCGGACTCGTCCGCGCGGCGGCGTCCTCGGCGGCGGGCGTAGCGGCATCAATGACGACGGGCGCGGGTGCTTTCATCGGCGGCGGCGCGGGCGGTTTGGCGGGCGTCGGCGCAGGACTCCCCGGCAGGAGCGATTCGACTTCGACGAGCGCGCTCCCCGCGTTGATGTAGCCGAGCCGGTACGCGGCGGCGTAGGACAGATCGATGACGCGGCTTGCGTGGAAGGGACCGCGGTCGATGACGCGGACGACGACGCTCTTCCCGTTGGCGACGTTGGTCACGCGCGCGTACGAGGGCAGCGCGAGCGTCGGGTGCGCGGCGGTCATTGCGAACATGTCGTAGGGTTCGCCGATCGACGTTTTCCGACCGTGGAATTTCTTGCCATACCAGCTTGCGGTTCCGCGCTGCTTGAAAGCTCTCAGGCGGGTATCGGGAACGTAGGTTTTTCCGAAGACGACGTAGGGCCTGTTGGCGGCACGGTGGAAGGGTTCGGCGCGCGGAACCGCGTCCGGGATCGCGTCGAGGTCGTCGGGGATTTTGTCTCCGGGGCCGTCGTCCTTGTAGTAACCGCCGCCGCGCTTCGCGCCGCCGTCGGCGCGCGGCTTGGTTGGGGTGGGCGCGGGCGTGTGCAAACACGCCGAGACGATGAACGCAGCGATCAGAACAACGATCGAGGTTTTCAGGGGTACGAGCGTTTTTGTCATTTTTTGAGTAACATGCGATGCGTTTGTATGCTCATCATGATTCCGAGGCTGCAAAACAAAGTGACCAACGCCGTTCCGCCGTAGCTCATGAACGGCAGCGGGACACCGACGACGGGCAGGACGCCGCTCACCATGCCGATATTGACAAAGGCGCAGGTGAAAAAGCTCAGCGTGATCGCGCCGCCCAAGAGACGCGCGAAAAGCGTCGAGGCGTTGATCGTGATCATCAGGCATCGGGCGATCAGGAGCAGGTAGAGCAGGATGAGGACGCCGGCGCCAAGAAAGCCGTATTCTTCGGAAAAAACGGCGAAAATGAAATCGGTATGGCGTTCTGGGATGAATTCGAGGTGGGTTTGCGTCCCCTGGAGCCAGCCTTTTCCGAAACCGCCGCCCGACCCGATTGCGATCGTCGACTGGATGATGTGGTAGCCCGCGCCGAAAGGGTCAATCGTCGGGTCGAGCAGGATCAGGACCCGCTTGCGTTGAAATTCATGCAGCAGGGGCCAGACGAAGGGCGAAGCCGCCACTGCGACGACCAGCGTCCCTACGATGAATTTCCAGGGGAGTCCGGCGAAAAAAATGACATAAACGCCGGCGGCGCCGACGAGGATCGACGTCCCCAGGTCGGGCTGCTTTGCGATCAGCGCGAAAGGGACGAGCACCATCAGAAAGGCCAAGGCGTAGTGTCTGATTTTTATCGCGGTTTCGTATTTTTGAAAATACCACGCCAGCGCCATCGGCGTCGCGATCTTGAGGAGTTCGGAGGGCTGGCAGCGCATGAAGCCCAGCGAGAGCCAGCGTTGCGCGCCGTTGACGCGGACGCCCGCGAAGAAGACGAGCGTCAGCAGAAAAACACCGACGAGGTAGAGCGGCAGCGCGAAACGCATCAGATGTTGCGGATGGACGCGCGCGACACCCCACATGACGACGATCCCGACGGACATGTTGACCAACTGCCCAAACGCGCGGTTGCTCACATCGTAGGTTGCGCTGTAGACGGTCAGCAGCCCGATCGCCATCAGCGGCGCGATGATCAGGAGTAGCGGAAGGTCGAGGTGCTCGAAGACGAGGCGCTTCAAGCGCGGAAGGACGGAGGACATCGCCTAGAGTTCTCCCCGCGCGGCGCGCGTTCCGGATACAACGGGGGGCGCGTCGGAACGCGCGCTGAAGAAATGGTCGAGCACCTTGCGGGCGAGCGGCGCCGCCGACTGGCCGCCGAAGCCGCTGTTTTCGACGAGCACGGCAAGCGCGATCCGCGGTTTGTCTTCCGGGGCGAAGGCGATGTAGAGCGCGTGGTCGCGCAACTCCTCCCTCAAGCGGCTCGCACGGTAATCGCCGCCCCTCAGGCTGAAGGTCTGCGCCGTCCCTGTTTTCCCGCCCGACGTGTACTCGGCGTTCAAAAAAGCGCGCGCGGCGGTGCCTTCCCGGTTGACGCCGGCCATCGCGCGCTTGACCGTATCGACGTTTTTCTGCCGCCAGCCCATCGTCCGCACGAGTTCCGGCTCGACGCTTTTTTTCACGCCGGCGCGGTTGTCGGAGATGTCCTTCACGAGGCGCGGGCGGTAGAGCGCGCCGTCGTTGGCGAGCACCGCGACCGCCTGCGCGATCTGGATCGGCGTGTAGGCGTTGTAGCCCTGCCCGATGCCGATCGAGACCGTGTCCCCCGCGAACCACCTTTGCAGTTCGTAACGCCGAAAACGGCGCCTTTTCCACTCCGGCGACGGGAGAATGCCTTCGGATTCGCCTTCGACGTCGATCCCCGTACGCTGCCCGAATCCGATCCGTCCCATGAAGCGCACGATACTGTCGATCCCCATTTCATTCGCCAGAACGTAGTAGTAGGTGTCGCAGGACTGGACGATCGACTTGTACAGGTCGACGTGACCGTGGCCGTCCTTTTTCTGGTCGCGGAAAGTGTGTCCGGCGATGGTGAAGGAACCCGTGTCGTGGAACGAATATTCCGGCGTGCGTTTGCCGCTCTCGAGTCCGGCCAGCGCCATGAAAGGCTTGAAGGTCGAACCGGGCGGGTAGGTCGCGTTCAAGACGCGGTTGATCATCGGGCGGTCCGGCGAATTGTTGAGCCTGTCCCAGTTTTCCTGGCTGATCCCGTCGTCGAAAAGGTTCAGGTCGAAGGTCGGCATCGAGACGAAGGCGAGCACTTCACCCGTCGAAGGGTCGATCGCGACGAGCGCGCCGCGCCGCTTTCCGAAAGCCTTCTCGGCGACCTCCTGCAGACGGATGTCGAGCGTCAGCGTCAGGTCGCTCCCCGCGACCGGTGGGGTGCTCGACAGGCGGCGGACGGGGTGACCGTTCGCGTCGATTTCGACCTCTTCGTAACCGGTCTCGCCGTGCAAATGGAATTCATACGCCTTTTCGATCCCGGTCTTTCCGATATGGCTCGTTCCTTTGTAATTGGCGCTTTGCTCTTTTTCGTCGATCATTTCGAGGTCGGCTTTGTTGACCCGGTTGAGGTAACCCAAAACGTGCGAAGCCGTCGCGCCGAAAGGATAATGCCTGAAAAGACGCGCCTTGACCTCGACGCCGTGAAAGCGGTAGCGATTGACCGTGAAAAGCGCGATTTCTTCGTCCGTGAGGCGGATGCGGATCGGCTGGCTGTCGAAAGGCCGGCCCTCGTTGACGAGGCGTTGGAAACGCCGCTTGTCCTTGGGCTGAATCTCGACGAGCTTTTCGAGTTCGGCGATCGTTTCTTCGAGATTCTCGACGAGCGCGGGTGTGATTTCCAGCGTGAATGCCGAATAATTACGCGCCAGCACTTCGCCGTTCCGGTCGAGAATCGTCCCCCGGCTCGGGAGGATCGGGATCAGCGAAATCCGGTTGTCCTCGGCGCGCGTACTGTAATAATCGTTCCGGGCGATCTGCAGGTAAACGAGGCGGGAAAGCAGCAGGACAAAGCCCAGGAGCACGAAGGCCGTCGCGCATTTGACGCGGAACCGAAAGCGGTCGATCTCGGCGGTCTGGATGTTCGTCAGGCGGCGCGAGAGCAAGCGTTGGGCGATGAACTGGCGCAAGCATGCTCTCCTAGATGGGGCGGTTTTCGTCGCGCTCGACCGGCTGATACTGGGGTAAAAGCAGCAGGTGGGCCAAAGGGAACCAAAGCGCCGCGCCGAGGAAGGGGCCGACGAAGTAGCCGAATCCGGGGAAACTGACGCCGAAAGAAAGACGCACGCAGAGTTGGACGGCCTGAACGGCGATCAGGAGCGGCAGGGTCTGGAGCGCCTGCCACTTCAGCGGAAACCGCAGGACACGCTTCGAGAGCGTGACGGACGCGTAGCAGACGACGACGTAGGCGAGCGCGTGCTGCCCCATCAGGCTCGCGTCGGCGACGTCCATGACCAGCCCGGAAACAAAGGCCGAACCCATCCCGACGTATTGCGGCTCGCGGATGCTCCAGAAAACCAGCACCAGCGCCACCCAATCCGGTATCCACAGGCGAGGGTCGGAAAAATTGGAAAAAAAGAAGTTCAGCAAAAAGGCGACGAACACGGTAAAGGCGATGAATCCCGGCCGTACCGGCAGGAGAATGCGCGCCGAGGAGTGCGTCGAGTGCATGCTATTGCCTCGCCGCGCGTTTTTTCCTGCCGGGGGAGGTCTTTGCGGCGACGAGTTCCTGCGGCAGGGGGGTGGGGTCGATCGGGTCGAGGATCATGAGTTCGCTGAAATTCTCGATTCCGGCGAGCGGAAGGCAGTAGACGCGCGCGAACGCGTGCGCGGCGTCGTGTTCGATGCTGACGACGCGCGCGACCGGAAGCCCCGCCGGAAAAGCGCCGCCGAGACCCGACGTGACGAGTTGATCGCCGTTCCGGATGTCGGCGTTGACCTGCGTGAAACGCAGTTCGAGCTGTCCGTTGCCGATTCCAAACAGAACCGAGCGCAAACCGTTCCGCAGAATCTGCACGGGGATGGCGTGGTTTTTGTCGGTAATCAGCGTGACTTCGGAGACGTGGGGAAAAACGCGCGTGACTTGCCCGGTGACGCCGTTATAGTCGACGACGGCCTGTCCGCGGCTGATCCCGTCGATCCCACCCTTGTCGACGACGAGTTTGCGCGAAAACGGGTCGCGCGCCGAATAGAGAATGCGCGCGACCTGACCGTCCGCCTTTTTCAGCGCTCGCATGTCGAGCAGCTTGCGCAGCCGTTCGTTCTCGACTTCGAGCTGTTGAACGCGCAGAAGTTTCGCGGCGTTTTCGAGTTGAACGCGCTTCAATTGCGCGTTGTCGGCCTGGACGCGGTTCAAGCTGGAAAAATGCGCGCGGGCGTCTTCGT
Organism: Accumulibacter sp.; assembly: GCA_031264825.1. GTDB lineage: Bacteria > Pseudomonadota > Gammaproteobacteria > Burkholderiales > Rhodocyclaceae > Propionivibrio. Next base: position 7,501 of record JAISDL010000220.1, read on the forward strand.
AAAGCGACGCCGGGGCGAACGCCAGCCGCTGAAAGGGATACATGAGCAGGGAGAGACCGCTTCGCAGAAGCTCCAGCGTCTGGAAACGCGCGTCGAAGATGATCAGCGCGAGCGAAAGCGCGGTGTAAAAGCAAAGCAGGGCCAGCGGCGCGGGGCCGCGTTTGAAAAAGGGGGGCGCCTGATAATCCATGCGTTTACGCAGCGAAAAAGTGGAACACGCCTATATCCGCTTCCTCCACGGGAAAGCGCCGACCCGAAGACCGTCCGGCTTTCGGGTTTTCAGAATTTTGAGAGTTTCGAGAGTTTTCAATCCGACACAAAGATGCTTCCGAGTTTATCCACGCGCTCGAGCGCCATTCCGCACCCGCGCGCAACGCAGGTCAGCGATTCTTCCGCGACGATGACCGGCAGGCCGGTCTCTTCCATCAGGAGCCGGTCGAGGTCGTGCAGGAGCGCGCCGCCCCCGGTCAGCACCATGCCTTTGTCGGCGATGTCGGCGCCGAGTTCGGGCGGGGTTTTTTCGAGCGCGGATTTCACGGCGGAAACGATCGCGTTGAGCGGTTCGGTCAGCGCTTCGAGAATTTCGTTGGAAGAAATCGTGAATTTTCGCGGGATGCCTTCGGCCTTGTTGATGCCCGAAACTTCCATCTCGCGCACTTCGGCGCCGGGAAAGGCGGAACCGATCTTTTTCTTGATGTGCTCGGCGGTATTTTCGCCGATCAGCATTCCGTAATTGCGGCTGATGTAATTGATGATCGCTTCGTCGAGTTTGTCGCCGCCGACGCGAACCGACCCCGCATAGACCATACCGCCGAGCGAAATGACGCCGACTTCGGTCGTGCCACCGCCGATGTCGACGACCATCGACCCGGTCGGCTCTGAAACGGGCAAGCCCGCGCCGATCGCGGCGGCCATCGGCTCCTCGATCAGAAAAACGCGGCTCGCGCCGGCGCCGACCGCGGATTCACGGATCGCGCGACGCTCGACCTGCGTCGAGCCGGAAGGAACGCAGATCATGATGCGCGGACTCGGCGACAAAAGCTTCGAGTCGTGAACCTTGCGTATGAACTGCTTGAGCATCTCTTCGGTGAAAGTGAAATCCGCGATGACCCCGTCTTTCATCGGACGAATCACGGTAATCGACCCCGGCGCCTTGCCGAGCATCACCTTGGCGTTCTGGCCGACCGCCTGGATGATTTTGCTGGCGTTGGGGCCGCCCTCTATCCTGACCGCGACGACGGAAGGCTCGTCGAGAACGATGCCCTTGCCGCGTACATAGATCAATGTATTGGCCGTACCGAGGTCGATCGCGAGGTCGTTCGCGAAATAACCGCGCAAGAAATTGAAGCGTAGAAAGCTGAACATTCCGAATATCCGTAAAACCAGCAAAACCTGTGGCTGGAAAGCTGTTCATGATACCCTATACATCTTCCATTTTTAACATTTTCGCAGTTTCGCACCCCTATGTCGCTCACTCTGGATCAGGTACGCCGGATCGCCTATCTGGCGCGGATGGAAATCAGCGACGCCGAGGCGGAATCGACGCTCGAAACGATCAATGAAATCTTCCTTGATTTGATCGAGCCTATGCTGGCCGTCGATACGCGCGGCGTCGAGCCGATGGCGCACGCGCAGGACCTCACGCAGCGGCTTCGCGCCGACGTCGTCACCGAAACCGACCACCGCGAAGCCTTTCAGGCGATCGCGCCGGAAACCGAAGCCGGACTTTATCTCGTACCGAGGGTCGTCGAATGATCGCGCGGACGCTGATCGAACTCTCGGGCGCGTTGAAAAGGCGCGAGATTTCGAGCGTCGAACTGACGCGCCTCTACCTCGACCGGATCGAACGCCACAATCCGAAGCTCAACGCGTTCATAACGCTCGACCCGGAAAGAAGTCTCGCGCAGGCGAAACGAGCCGACGCGCGTATCGCCGCCGGAGAGGCGGGTGCCTTGACGGGAATTCCCCTGGCGCAGAAAGATATTTTTTGCGCCAAGGACTGGCGGACGACTTGCGCTTCCAGGATGCTCTCCAATTTCGTCAGCCCTTACGACTCGACGGTCGTCGAGCGCTTCAACGCCGAAGGCGCCGTCCTCTTGGGCAAGACCAATATGGACGAATTTGCGATGGGTTCTTCGAACGAGACTTCGCATTTCGGTTCGGCGCGAAACCCCTGGGATACGGAACGCGTTCCGGGGGGGTCGTCGGGCGGTTCGGCCGTCGCCGTCGCGGCGTCGCTTGCGCCCGCGGCGACGGCGACCGATACGGGCGGCTCGATTCGCCAGCCGTCCGCGCTTTGCGGCCTGACGGGAATCAAACCGACCTACGGCGTCGTTTCGCGCTACGGGATGATCGCGTTCGCTTCGTCGCTCGACCAAGGCGGCCCGATCGCGCGCACCGCCGAAGATTGCGCGCTCCTCTTGAGCACGATGGCCGGCTTCGACGAACGCGATTCGACGAGCCTCGACCGCCCGAAAGAAGACTATTCGCGCGAACTCTCTTCCGAAAAAGGCGGGAAGCCGCTCGCAGGCTTGCGGATCGGACTGCCGAAGGAGTTCTTCGGTGAGGGCTGCGCGCCGGATGTCATGAACCGCGTCACCGAAGCGCTCGCGGTCTATCGGAGCCTCGGCGCGGAAACCTGCGAAATCAGCCTTCCGAACATGCGGCTTTCGGTTCCGGTGTATTACGTGATCGCTCCGGCCGAGGCCAGCTCGAATCTTTCGCGCTTCGACGGCGTACGCTACGGCTACCGTGCGCCGGAATACGGCGACATCGACGACATGTACGTCAAAACGCGGGCGCAGGGTTTCGGCGCCGAGGTCAAGCGGCGCATTCTGATCGGAACCTACGTGCTTTCGCACGGTTATTACGACGCCTACTACCTCCAGGCGCAGCGCGTCCGCCGCCTGATCGCGAACGACTTTTCCGAAGCCTTCGCACGCTGCGACGTCATCGCGGGACCGACGAGTCCGACGACGGCGTTCCGAATCGGCGAGAAAATCGCCGATCCCGTACGGATGTATTTGTCGGACATTTACACGATCGCCGTCAATCTGGCGGGCTTGCCGGGGCTGTCGCATTCCTGCGGTTTTTCGGAAGGGCTTCCGGTCGGCCTCCAGTTGATCGGCGATTATTTTTCCGAGGCGCGCCTTTTGAACGTCGCGCACCGTTTTCAGCGGGCGACCGACTGGCATCTGTCGCGTCCGGCCAAATTCGGCGACGTGTGAGCGCCGATTCAGGACGATCACTCGGCGCGCGAGAATCCCGGACATGACGCAAAAAATCGACGCTGCGTCCTACTTGATTCGCGTCCTTTACAGGACTTCGAGTCTCGTTTCGAGATTCGCCGACTTTCTGGCGCAAAGAGAAGAGTACCGATCGATGCTTTCAAATTGCGCCGCGACGGCAAAAATAAAAAAAAGTGGAATTCATTTCAAAAAACGCGCCGACTTATCCGTCGGCGATCATTCAATCCTCGAAGGGTCGGTCTTTTTTGAAAGAGAAGGCGCCTGTCTCAGCGTCGGCGACAGAAGCTTCGTAGGCGCGTCCATTTTTTCCTGCGCGGAGAGAATACAAATCGGTAACGATGTGCTGATCGCTTTCGGCGCCGTCGTCACGGACCACGATTCACACGCGATCGACTTTGCGCATCGAAAAAACGACGTGTGTCTCTGGTATGCGGGAGAAAAAGACTGGACGTACGTCAAGACGGCGCCCGTGACCATCCGCGACAAGGCGTGGATAGGGATGAACGCGCTGATTCTCGAAGGCGTGACGATAGGCGAAGGCGCCGTCGTCGGAGCCGGCGCGGTCGTCACTCGCGACGTTCCGCCGTGGACGCTCGTCGCCGGCAATCCGGCGTGCGTCGTTCGGACGCTCAACCCGTCCGATTCCGCGCGATAACTTTAGTGCGTGAGATGTGCGGCGTCTGCAATGAAATGATGAACGCTTATCCGATGTCGTGGGAGGACGCCGTCGCGTGGCTGCGCGCGCAGCCTGAACAACGCCAACTCGTGCGCGACTGTTTTTTCGACGACCCTTTGTTGTCGGCGGCCGAGCGCTACCACGCGAGTACCGAGTGGTCCGCGGTCAGGGCTTTTTTGCCGCCGCATCCGGGGAAAGCGCTCGACCTCGGCTCGGGGCGCGGAATCGCGGCGTTCGCGCTGGCGCGCGACGGTTGGGAGACGACGGCGATCGAGCCGGATCCAAGCGATCTCGTCGGCGCCGGGGCGATCCGCACACTGGCTCGTCAGGGCGGCGTAAAGATCGGCGTCGTCGAGGCGTGGGGTGAGCGGTTTCCTTTCGACGACGGGAGTTTCGACCTCGTCCACGCGCGCCAAGCGCTCCATCACGCGAAAAACCTGAAAAACCTTTGCGCCGAAATCGGCAGGGTGCTGAAACCCGGAGGACTGTGCATCGCGACGCGCGAACACGTCGTGAGTTCGCACGACGACCTGCCCGCCTTTCTCGCCTCGCACCCCTTGCACGCGCTCTACGGCGGAGAGAACGCTTTTATGCTAAACGAGTACGTTGGCGCGCTCTCGAACGCGGGTCTCGACATCCGCCGCCTTTTGTCGCCGCTGGAGTCGGACATCAACCTCTACCCGGACACCCTTGCGGACGCGCGCAAGCGGCTCGCGGCGAAGCTGCGGCTCGCCTTGCCCGAAGGCTTCCTGAACCTGCTCCTTCTCTGGCGCGGTCGGCTGAGCGACGCGCCGGGACGTCTCTATACCTTCGTTTGCACGCGCCTTCCCAAAGAAGAAGGAACGGGGAAACCTCTCGTCGAAAATGGTTTTCGATGAAAAAAAGCGTATTCATCACGGGCGTTTACGGTTTTCTGGGTTCTTGGTGCGCCGACTTTTTTTCCGCGTCGGGCTTTGACGTCGTCGGCATCGGGTCCGCTTCGAAGAAAGGTCGATGTTCTGACCCTGTCGCCTTGTCGGGCGCCGTCGAAGGCGCCGTGACAACGCAGGCGCTCGACCTTGCCACGGAACGCTTCGGCGTCCCGTACGCTCTCATTCATTGCGCGGGCGGCGCTTCAGTCGCGTTTTCCTACGAAAACCCCAGGGAAGATTTTCTGCGTACCGTCGGATCGACGGCGGAAGTCCTCGATTTTTTGCGTCGGCACACTTCGGTCCGCCTCGTCTATCCGTCGAGCGTCGCCGTCTACGGCGCCGCCGCGCGCGTCCCGATCGTCGAAGCGCAACCGTGCGCGCCCGTCTCTCCGTATGGGCACCACAAGCATCTGGCCGAGCAGCTTTGCCGCGCCTACGCGGACGAATGGAAGTTTCCCGCCGCGATCGTCCGTTTTTTCTCCCTCTACGGCGAGGGTTTACGCAAACAGTTGTTGTGGGACGCCTGCCGCAAGGCGGCACAACGAAACTTTTCCTTCTTCGGTGTGGGCGACGAGACGCGCGACTGGATGTCGGTGCGCGACGCGGCGCGCTTGACCGCGCTGGCCGTCGACCACGCGGCGCCCGATTGTCCGACGGTCAACGGCGGGACGGGCGACGGAATGCGCGTGAAAGAGATGCTCACCGAGGTCGGGCGTCTCTTCGACCCAGGGTTGTCACCCGTATTTTCCGGCG
>JAISDL010000223.1 GCA_031264825.1 Accumulibacter sp.
GCCGAGCGCTTCGATGAAATTCACCTTTTTTTCCCCCACGAGTCGCGCAGCGTCACCGTGCGGTTGAAAACCGGCGCGCCGGGTTTCGAGTCGACGCGGTCGGCGATGAAATAGCCGTGGCGTTCGAACTGGAAGCGCGCTTCGGGTTCCGCCGCCGCGAGCGAGGGTTCGAGCTGCGCGGTGATGCGCGCGACGCTCGCCGCGTTGATGTCGTCGATGAAGTTCCGACCGTCGGCGCCGGGAGACGCGACGGAAAAAAGACGGTCGTAGAGGCGGACGCTCGCCGGACAGGCATGGCGCGTCGAGACCCAATGGAGATTCCCTTTGCATTTATAGGTGTCGGCGCCCGGCGTCCCGCTTTTTGAATCCGGCATATAGTCGCAATGAACGGTCAAGACGCGGCCGTTTTCGTCTTTGTCAAACCCCGTGCATTTGACGACGAAAGCGTAGCGCAGGCGCGCCGTGTTGCCGGGGTAGAGGCGATGGAAGCCCTTCGCCGGGGTCTCCATGAAGTCGTCGCGTTCTATCCAGAGTTCGCGGCCAAAGGGCAGGGCGCGTTTTCCGAGTTCGGGCTTCAAGGGGTGGTTCGGCGCGAAGCAGTCTTCGCTTGCGTTTTCCGGGTAATTGTCGACGACGAGCCGGAGCGGGTCGAGGACGGCGATGCGGCGTTCGGCCGATTCGTTGAGCACTTCGCGCATGCAGTCTTCGAGTACGGAATAATCGATCAGCGTATCGGATTTCGAGACGCCGATGCGCTCCGCGAAGAGGCGAAAGCCTTCGGGCGTGTAGCCACGGCGACGCGCGCCGACGAGCGTAGGCATCCTCGGATCGTCCCAACCGTCGACGTGTTTTTCTTCGACGAGTTGAATCAGCTTGCGTTTGGAGAGGACGACGCAGCTCAGGTTCAGGCGCGAAAACTCGATCTGCCGGGGGGCGGGGCGCTGGATGAGTCCGCTTTCGGCGAGTCGTTCGAGGAGCCAGTCGTAGAACGGGCGCTGGTCTTCGAATTCGAGCGTACAGATCGAATGCGTGATGTTTTCGATCGCGTCCTCGATCGGGTGCGCGAAGGTATACATCGGGTAGACGCGCCAGCGCTCTCCCGTGTTGTGGTGCGCGGTGTGGCGGATCCGGTAGAGGACGGGGTCGCGCAGGTTGATGTTGGGAGACGCCATGTCGATTTTGGCGCGCAGGACGTGCGCTCCGTCGGGGAATTCGCCGGCGCGCATGCGTTGAAAAAGCGCGCGGTTTTCTTCCGGCGAACGTTCCCGATACGGCGAATCCTTGCCCGCTTCGGTCAGCGTACCGCGGTTGGCGCGCATTTCTTCGGCGGTTTGGCTGTCGACGTAGGCGTGGTTCGTGTCGATCAGGGACTCGGCGCAGCGCGCCATCGCGTCGAAGTCGTCGGAAGCGAAGTAGAGGTTTTCCTCACCGTCCGCGTCCCAGGAAAACCCCAGCCAGCGAACGGATTCGACGATCGAATCGACGAATTCCTTCTCTTCCCGTTCGGGGTTCGTATCGTCGAAACGCAGATGGCATCGCCCGCCGTAGTCGCGCGCGAGGCCGAAGTTCAGGCAGATCGATTTCGCGTGACCGAAGTGCAGGTAGCCGTTCGGTTCGGGGGGGAAGCGCGTGCGTATCCGCGCCGGGTCGATCCCGGCGGCGAGGTGCTGCTCCGCGAGTCCGGGACGCCCCGACCAGCGACGCGGCGCGTCTTTTCCAGAGGCGAGGTCCGATTCGATGAGTGTGCGGATGAAGTTGCCGGCGGGGGCGGACGGCGCGGCGGTCTCTTTTGATGCCTTATTCACTTGGAATGCCTCGTGTAATGTGTGTGTTCGATGACGTTTTAGCTGTGAAACTTCAATATCGGTCGCGCGGCGATCGCCGAGAAGAGGCTGGGCCACTCGATCGCGTCGAGCGTATTCTTGACGATGAGTCCGAGTTCGGTGTCGCCCTCGACGGAAAGTTCGCGCTTGAAGAAAAGCGTATCCGGGTCTTCCTGACGCACCGCGAGTTGCAAAAACGCCGAAAGTCCGGCGCGGAAGACGAGGTCGGCGCGTTCGGGCGAAGCGAAGGACGGGTGGAAGATTCCGTTGCCGAAAGTAAAACAGACGCGCGCGCCGGCGTCGAGGATGTCGATGAGGAAGGTCTTTCCTTCCAGCGCTTCAAGGTCTTCCTTCGGTACGACGCCGATTCGGAGCGCCGCGTTCATCGCCGCCGTCAGCGCGACGGCGTACGGCCATTGCGGCAGGCGGGAAGCCAGGGCCGGGACGAAGTCCGGCAAGCTGAAGCTGGGGATCGAGAAAAAATCGGTGCCGCGCATGCGTATTTCCTTGTACTGAAAGTCAAACGGAGTCAATCGGGCGTGGCCCGTACGAGTCCCGAACGGAAGCGATGCCGGGTTTCCCGTGCCAATAGCCATTGACGCTTGCTTCGCCGGCGCAATCGAACGCTTCCCACACGACGATTTCTCCGCGCCGCGCCGCGTCGAAGGCAGCGACGATTTTTGCCATGCGATCGGGCTGCGGACTCAGGCGAACGACGTCGATGCCGATTTCCCGCATTTCGGGAATCGCGCCGATCAGGTTGCACGTCTGCGCCGACATCGTCTGGACGCCGTTGATCGCGAGGAAGGGCTGCCCCTCTTTCGTTCTCAGGGTCATCGCCTCGCGGTGCTCGATACATTTGAAGCGACAGTCGTCCTTGTTCAATCCGTAACGCCGCGCCGTGAAGCAGCGCGCCGAAAACGCCAGTGGCAATTTACCATAAACGAAGATTTCCGTTTCGATTCCGGGGGCTTTCCGCGCGTGACTCGCCTTGATCGCGCCGCGTCCGGCTTCGAGCGGCGGCACCCAGCGAAAGAGGCCGAAGCGGCGGAAAGTTTCCAGCGTCGACGGATTATAGATGTTGAGATGCGGCCCGGCGACGAAGGGTCGTCCGGCGGCGAGTTTGACCGCGCCGAGGTCGTTGGCTTCGATCGTGCAATCGGCCTCGTCGATCAGTCGGCGCATGAAAGAGAGGTCGCTTTCGGATTCGAGCAGCGCCTGCGTCGAGACGACGACCTCCTTGTCCGCGGCGCGGAGTTCGCGCGCGAGCGCGACCCAATCCTCGACGCGCATCTGTCGGCGGCGCGAGCAGACGACCTCGCCGATGTAGACGATGTCGATCGCCTCGATCGCGGCCATTTCGTCGTAGAACGCGAATACGTCGTCCTTCGGCCAGAAGTAGAGGAGCGGCCCGAGCGCGAGTTTCATCGCCACGGCCGGTCGTAAGCGCCGAGTGTCGCGTGCGAGCCTTCGGAGACCTTGGCGAGTTCCGTCCTCCACGCGGGGTCGACGCGGTAAGCGTCTGCGCCGCGCCCCAAGGCGTCGAGCGCGGCGCGCATGACGCGCGTGACCTGCGCGACGTAGGCCGGACTGCGCTGGCGTCCTTCGACCTTCACCGCCGAGACGCCGATTTTTGCAATGTCCGCGAGGATTTCGAGGACATTCAGGCTCGTCGGTTCCTCGAAAGCGTAGTAGGTTTCGCCTTCGACCTCGAAACGCCCCTTGCAAAGCGTCGGGTAGCCCGCGCGCTCGTCGTCGGCCCAGCGGTCGATCAGAATCCCGTTGAGCCGGGTCGAGGTTTGGCCGAACGCATTTTCCCACTTCACGAAGCGCGCGGGCGAACACGCGCCGACGGTGTTCGGCGATTCGCCGGTCGCGTACGACGAGAGCCAGCAGCGCCCTTCGTTCATCACGCAAAGGCTACCGAAGCCGAAGACTTCGACTTCGACCGGCGTGTTGCGGACGATGTGCGCGACCTGGTCGAGCGTCAGGACGCGGGGCAGGACGACGCGCCGTATCCCGAACTCGCGGCGCACGAAGTTGATCGCTTCATAATTCGTCGCCGACCCCTGGACGGAAAGATGGAGCGCGAGCTTGGGATGGCGGCGGCTCGCGTAATCGAGCAGACCAATGTCGGCGAGCAGGACGGCGTCGACCGCGAAATCCGCCGCGGCGTCGACGGCGTCGCGCCAGCGCTCTTCGCGCCCCGGACGCGGGAAGGTGTTGACCGCCATCAGGACGCGGCGTCCGCGCGCGCGCGCGTATTCGACGCCGTCGGCCATCGTTTTCGGCGTGAAATTGAGTCCGGCGAAATTGCGCGCGTTGGTGTCGTTCCGGCAACCGAAATAGACCGCGTCCGCGCCGTTGTCGACGGCCGCCTTCAGCGCGGGCAGGCCTCCAGCGGGGCAGACGAGTTCAGGAATACCGAGTCGTTTCATGCGGTCTTGAAAAGCAAAAGAATAAGTATAACCGCGCAAAGGGTGCAGGTATCAGGTATCAGGAAACAGGAATCAGATCAGTTAGCGGCGGCTTCGCCGCCGGTAAGCGCTTTTTCATGCCGCCCCGCAATCGTTGTGGCTCTCCCTTCGTTCAGCCTAACCTATACCGTTTCCGCTCCGTTCTTGGCGGTATAGGTTGGGGTGAGCGAAGCGATGCCCAACGTTCCGCGAACGTATGAGCGAAGCGAACCCCAACGTTACGCATGCGTATGAATGACGGAACAGGATGTCAGGAATCAGATAAAAACCGATTTCAACCGCGAAAGGCGCGAAAGTGAAGTGTTTGCATAAATTTTCGCGCGTATCCGTGTTTCGCGGTTCTTGTTTCCTGTTTCCTGATCCCTGATCTCTGACGCAAAACACCCTCCGTATTACCCTTTCGGGTAATAGGCAGCCGTATAAAAAAGAGATACAAAGCGAAGATCGTCCATTGATTCTTCGCCATGACCGCACAGAACCCGAATCGCCTTCCATCGCAGCGCCCGATCGCGGCGCAGAGCGACCCGGTGCGATTGGGGACGCCTCGCGCCCGAA
>JAISDL010000008.1 GCA_031264825.1 Accumulibacter sp.
CAAGTACACGGTGTGGATCAGAGTGGGCATGTTGCTTTGCGACGGCGGCTCTCACGCAATCAGATGGTCGGGTTTTTCAAGAAACTCACGCCGTGCCTGATCGGAATGGAAGCGTGCGCAAGCGCGCACCACTGGGGTCGGGTACTTCAAGAGATGGGGCACACCGTACGCCTGATCGCCCCGCAGTTCGTCAAGCCCTACGTCAAGGGGCAGAAGAACGACGCCAACGACGCCGAAGGCATCTGCGAAGCGTTAAGTCGGCCCACCATGCGCTTCGTAGCGATCAAACGCGTCGAACAACAAGATATCCAATCGATCCACCGGATCCGGAGCGAACGGGTAAAACAACGTACCGCCACGGTGAACCAGATCCGAGGTCTCTTGGGCGAGTACGGGATCGTCGTCCCGAAAGGGATCAACCAACTCCGGCGCGCCCTGCCGGAAATCGCCGAAGACATGGAAAACGGACTGACCGAAGCCTTCAGGAATCTGCTCGAAGATTTACGCCGCGACCTGGCGCATCTCGACGAACGGGTCAAGCAACTCGAGAAAGAAATCCAGAAAGTCGCGCGCAAAGACGAAGCGGCGAAGCGTCTGCAAACGATCCCCGGCATCGGGCCGATCACAGCCACGGCCCTGGCGGCCGACCTGGGAGACGCCCGACACTTCAAACGAGGGCGCGAAGTCTCCGCCTTCCTGGGGCTGACCCCACGCCAGCACAGCAGTGGCGGCAAGGCAAAGCTCTCGGGGATCAGCAAACGCGGCGACACCTACTTACGCACCCTGCTGATCCACGGAGCGCGCGCGGCTTTACGTACCGCCGGGAACAAGACCGACCCCAGGAGCCGCTGGGTGATCCGCGTGGGCGAACGGCGGCACCGGAACATTGCCGCGGTCGCGCTGGCCAACAAGAACGCGCGCATCGCCTGGGCCTTGTTGAGTCGGGGAGAGACCTTCGACCCCCATCATATTCAGCGGCCGACCGAAGGAACCGGCCGCATCGAAACGCATCCGGTCTAGAGGTTTGGCAGAAATGAAACATCACTTTTATTAGCCCTTGAGGGCATTCTCCAGCGATTGCTTGGAAAAACAGCAGATGGGAAAAACGGTCGAACCGGCGGCAAGAAAGTGGAGCTCAGCCCGGGCCTTCGAGGCCGATAGGTTGATTCGCTCTTGCCGCGCGCAAATCCATCGGGGCCCGGCGCGCAATACACAGCGCCACAGCGAGGTCGAATATATGGATGCATTCGCACTTTTGGGTGCAGGCTCTCTTCCCTTTACCGTTTCTTGTCTTTTCGTTTTTCCCTTGCATAACAGGAGGAGTCCATATATGGGCTGAACGAATGTGAAGCCCAACATACGGCAAATGACCGCGTGAAAACCACCCGAACAAAGCGACACGGCATGGATTCCCCACTTTCCCCCTGACAAGGGGGAAATGAAGGGGGTTTCGGGGTTTCGGGGTTTCGGCAAGCGTCGGCGCGTTTTCAACCTTTCCCCGTTCCATCATTCCCACGCAAACGGAATCGCTGGGCATCGCTTCGCTCACCCCAGCCTATACCGCCGATGGGGCGCGCCCAAGGGCCTGCTTTTGCGGAAATGCAAAAAAGCGCTACTCGACCGCGCTTATCTAGGATAATTGCCTTTTTCCCACCTCAAGGAGAACGGACATGGGCAATCGTCTTTCAAAGATAGTCACGCGGACCGGCGACGCGGGAACGACCGGCTTGGGCGACGGCTCGCGGATCGCCAAGGATTCGCTACGGATCGACGTCATCGGTGAAGTCGATGAACTCAATTCTTTCATCGGCGTCCTGCTCGCCGAAGAACTCCCCGGCAATATTCACGACCTTCTGCTCGCCGTGCAACACGACCTTTTCGACATCGGCGGCGAGGTCTGCATCCCGGTCGGCTACACGGCGATCAAGGAGGACGCGATCGAGCGCCTCGAGGCGTCCGTCGAAGAGATCAACGAGACGCTGACGCCGCTCAAGGAATTCATCCTTCCCGGCGGAACGCGCCCCGCCGCGATCGCACACCTGGCGCGCTCGGTCTGCCGCCGCGTCGAGCGCCGCGTCGTCCGCCTGGCGAATGTCGAGCCTGTTTCCGAAAACATCCGAAAGTATTTCAACCGCTTGTCGGATCTGCTTTTCGTTCTCGGTCGCGCGCTCAACAAGGTGGGGGGACGCGGCGATGTGCCCTGGGCACACACGCGGGTGAAAAAGCCGCGCGATTGACACCGGGAAGCGCGGCGCACCCTGTCAGGTATCAGGAGACAGATGTCAGGAGACGGGAGACAGATTATTTTCCGGCGCTTTGCGCCGCATATTTCTCTGTCTCCTGTTTCCCGTCTCCTGACTCCTGACCCTGATATGCGCATGCGGAACGTTGGGCATCGCTTCGCTCACCCCAACCTATGCCGGCGGGAGGACGCGACGACGTGCCCTATCAGGAATCAGGAGACAGGGATCAGATCAATTACCGGCGGCTTCGCCGCCGGAGAAAGATCGTTGAAACACCGATCGGTTTTCTTCTGTCTCCTGTCTCCTGACATCTGTCTCCTGTCTCCTGACATCTGTCTCCTGAAACTCAGCGTTCGGCCACGACGAGGCGGCGCTCGCGCACGCTCTCGGCGAGCATGTCGAGCACCGTCACCGAATCTTCCCACCCCAGGCAGGCGTCGGTGATGCTTTTGCCGTATTCGAGATTCTTTCCCGCTTCGAGGTTTTGACGACCCTCGACCAGGTAGGATTCGATCATCACGCCGAAGATGCGATCTTCGCCGGAGGCGAGTTGGTCGGCGACGTTCCACGCGACGTTGATCTGGCGTTTGAAATCCTTGCAGCTATTCGCGTGCGAAAGGTCGATCATCAGGCGCGCTGCAAGCCCCGCCGCGGCGATTTCCTTCGCCGTTTCCTCGACTTGCCCGGCTTCGTAATTCGGCGCCTTCCCGCCCCGAAGGATGACGTGGCAGTCTTCGTTCCCCGAAGTCGAGACGATCGCCGACTGCCCGCCCTTTGTGACCGAAAGGAAATGGTGCGGAGAACGCGCCGCGCGGATCGCGTCGAGCGCGATGTGCACGTTGCCGTCGGTTCCGTTCTTGAATCCGACCGGGCACGACAGCCCCGACGCGAGTTCGCGGTGCACCTGCGATTCGGTCGTCCGCGCCCCGATCGCGCCCCACGAGATCAGGTCGGCCGTGTATTGCGGTGAAATCGTGTCGAGAAACTCCGTCGCGCAGGGCAGACCCATCTCGTTGATTTCGATCAGCAGGCTCCGCGCCATCCGCAAGCCTTCGTTGATGCGGAAACTGTTGTCGAGGTAGGGGTCGTTGATCAGACCCTTCCACCCGACCGTCGTGCGCGGCTTTTCAAAATACACACGCATCAGGATCAGGAGGTCGTCGCCGAGACGTTCCGCTTCGGCGCGAAGGCGTCCGGCGTATTCGAGCGCTCCGTCGGTATCGTGGATCGAGCACGGCCCGACGACGACGAGCAGACGGTCGTCCGCGCCGGAGAGGATGCGGTGAATCGTCTGGCGCGCGTCGAAGGTCGTCTGCGCCGCCTGAAAACCGACCGGAAGCTCGCGCAGGAGGTGCTGCGGGGAGGCAAGTTCCTTGATCTCGCGTATCCGCAAGTCGTCTGTATTCGGTTTGCTGCGCATCGATGCACCCTGTGATCTGTTTTGAATCCGGGATTCTACCCGAATATCAAGGCGACGCTTCAAGCCCGAACGCCGGGGCAATCCCTCCTCCGCGCGCGTCGCGCGAACGCGAGGCGTGTACGTGCAGGTTTCGGAGAAAATTCAGGCCGTTCCGCCGACCGTCAGCCCGTCGACGCGCAGCGTCGGCTGCCCGACGCCGACCGGAACGCTCTGACCGTCCTTGCCGCAAGTACCGACGCCCGAATCGAGGCGCATGTCGTTGCCGACCATCGCGATCCGGTTCATGACGTCGATTCCGTTCCCGATCAGCGTCGCGCCGCGCACGGGGTGGCCTATCCGGCCGTTTTCGATCAAGTAGGCCTCGGACATCGAAAAGACGAATTTCCCGTTCGTGATGTCGACCTGACCGCCGCCGAAGTTGAGCGCGTAGATGCCTTTTTTCACCGACGCCAATATCTCTTCGGCGGTCTTGTCGCCGTTCATCATCATCGTATTCGTCATGCGCGGTAACGGCGGGTGCGCGAAGGACTCGCGCCGCCCGTTCCCGGTCGGAGAGACACCCATCAGACGGGCGTTGAGCGTATCCTGCATATAGCCTGTGAGAACGCCGTCGTCGATCAGAACGGTTCGGCGCGTCGGGTTGCCCTCGTCGTCGATCGCAAGCGAGCCGCGCCTGAACGGCAGCGTGCCGTCGTCGACGACCGTGACGCCCTTCGCGGCGACGCGCTCGCCGACACGCCCCGAAAAGGTCGAACTGCCCTTGCGGTTGAAATCTCCTTCGAGGCCGTGGCCGACGGCTTCGTGCAGCAGGATTCCCGGCCAGCCGGGACCGAGGACGACCGTCATCGGCCCCGCGGGCGCAGGACGCGCTTCGAGATTGACGAGCGCCTGGTGTACCGCGTTTCGCGCGTAGGCGCGCAGGGTCTCGTCGTCGAAACACGCGTAATCGGTCCGCCCGCCGCCGCCGAACGAGCCTTGCTCGCGGCGTCCGTTCGCGCCTTCGACGATGACCGTCAGCGAAACGCGCACGAGCGGACGCACGTCGGCGACCGTCGGGCCGCCGCTTCGCGCGACGAGTATGACCTCGTATTCTCCGGCGACCGACGCCATCACCTGGATCACACGCGCGTCTTCGGCGCGCGCGTAGCTTTCCAGCTTTTCGAGCAGACGGACTTTGGAGTCCGCGTCGAGCGAGAGCAGGGGGTCGATCGGCGCGTAGAGTTCGCGCCTCGCGGATTTTCCCGGTTTCGACGCGGCCTTTACGCGAGCCTTTTGCCCCGACGCCGAAATCGCGCGCACCGCCTTTGCCGCGTCGACGAGCGAGGACAGGCTGACGTTGTCCGAATACGCGAACGCCGTCTTCTCGCCGGAAACGGCGCGCACGCCGACGCCTTCGTCGATGTTGAAGCTCCCCGACTTGACGATGCCTTCTTCGAGACTCCACGCTTCCGAGCGGCTGTACTGGAAGTAGAGGTCGGCGTAATCGACGCCCGACGTCACGATGGAAGCGACGACGCGCGAAAGATCGTCGTCGTTCAAGTCGTGCGCGGACAGCAGGGTTTCTTTCGCGTGCGCGAGGTGCGCATCCGAATTTTGCATCATGGTATTTCGCTCCTGACGGAGGCGACGGACGATTTTGTCATATCGCGTCGCCGTAGCGCTGCTTGCGCCGGTACAATTTTTTCATCTTTTCTTCCAGCAAGGGGAAAAGGCCCGGTTCCTCGCGCAAAACCTCGCACAGGGGCTTTCCAAAGTAAGCACGCACGAAACGCAATTTGTCGCGCCGCGTCAGGCCGATTTCCATAATCGAAAAATAAAGCGCCGCCAGATCCTTGTCGCGCCAGCGTTTCGGCACGGACGCGCGCGTCTGCGCGCGGTGGAGGTCGATCAGCGCGAGCGAGAGCGCCTCCGGAGACGGCGGCGGGTCGGCGGACAACAAAAAGTGACAGATGTAGCAGTCGCGGTGATTGACGCCCGCGCGGTGCATCGCGCCGACCATTTCCGCGACCCTTGCTAGCAGCGCGCGCTTCAACGCCAGGAGCGGCGGCGCGGCGCGCCAATCGCGCGTGAAGACGTCGAGATCGACCGCGGGCGCGATTTCACGAGTAATGATGAACGAATGCCTTCGCGCCAAACCGCCACGCTCGCCGAAAGCCACCGCCGTCATCGTGGAGACTCCGGCCTCGTGCAGGCGTTCGAGCGCCGTCCACTCCTGCGCCGCGCCGAGCACCGGGAGTTTCAGTGTGAGCAGATTCTTGACGATTTCCCGGAGGCTGTTGCCGCGATGGATTTTCACGAAGTAGCCCAAGCCGTCGATCTCCACGCGCAGCGTGCGGCGGACCTTCATGTCGCGGAAAATTTCGCCTTGCAGGTTTTCGACTTCGACAAAGGGATCTTTGCCGCGCCAGAGCGACAAAAAGGGTTCGGCGAGGACGAGCTTCACCGCGCGCGCTCCGCCAATACGAGGTCCGCGGCGCGTTCGGGCATCGAATACAGGTCGGCTGTATCGGCGTAATCGAGTCCGTTGCGCGACCAGGCGCGGCGTGCCGGCTCGTCGGCGAGCATATGGACGAGCGCGGCGTCGAGCGCGCCCTGCGCAAAGGGGCTCGCGAGAACGCGGCCGGCGTCGGCATCGACGACATAGCGCGCGTAGCCGCAGACGTCGGTCGTGAGCACCGGCAGTCCCGCCGCCATCGCTTCGAGCAGAACGGTCCCGGTGTTTTCGTTGTACGCCGGGTGAATCAGGAGGTCGGCGCCGAGCAAAAAGCGCGGGATGTCGTCGCGCCCCTTGAGGATCGTCGCCCGCGCACCGAGGCGAAGCGCCTTGATCTGGAGCAGGAAAGGCGTGGGGTCGTCCTGGCCGACCGCCATCAGATAAACGCGCTCGCGCAAGGCGCCGGGGAGCGCGGCGACGGCCTTGAGGCTGCGGTCGAGGCCTTTCGTCTTGAACCCGGAGCCGATCTGAACGATCAGCAAGTCCTCGTTCGCCAAACCGAATTCACAGCGAAATTCGGCGCGGACGGCGGAGGCGTCCGGCGGCGCGCACCGGTCGCGCGCGATTCCCGGAGGGAGGAGGTGAAAGCGTTCCGGCGGCGTTCCGTAGTGCTTGACGAAAAACGGGCGTTGCGCGTCGGAGATCATCAGGATTTCCGTTTTGCTCTTCGCGTCGAACACGGCGCGTTCGTACGCGGCGAAATGCCGGTAGCGCGGCGACCATCGGTAAAAAAACGACCGCAACGAACGCGCTTTTTCTTCATAGCACGGGTCGGCTGCGTAATAGACGTCGAGTCCGGGCATCTTGTTGAAGCCGACGACGCGATCCGCCGAGTCGCGTTTTAAGTCCTCGGCAACCCACGCGGTAAATTTTTCGTTCCGCCTCGTATTGGAACACGCCTTGACCGGAGCGACCCGGACGTCGAAACCTTCGGGAATCGCGCCCTCCCAGATCAGGGTATAGACGCGGACGGCGTG
>JAISDL010000010.1 GCA_031264825.1 Accumulibacter sp.
GGAGAGTGTACGGGCTGCACGGGCTTTGCCGTCCCGCGTGAGCGGCGATGCGCCCCCGGCGATTCATAGGGGAAGAAACTTTAACACGGCCGGCGCACTTCCGGAACGCCGAGCGCGGAATTCCGAAAAACATCGTCCACGCCTCGGTCGCCGCGCTTTGATAGAATGCCGGCGCGCGCGCATTTTTCCGCCGCGTTGGGTGGTTTACTTGTCAATGGAGGGTCTCATGAAAATCGTTTGTCTCGATCTGGAAGGCGTTCTCGTTCCCGAAATCTGGATCGTGTTCGCCGAACGCACCGGCATCCCGGAACTTCGGAAAACGACGCGCGACGAGCCGGACTACGATGTTCTGATGAAAGGTCGCCTCCGAATCCTCGCCGAGCACGATCTGAAACTCGCGGACATTCAGAGCGTCATCGGCGCGATGCGCCCCTTGCCGGGTGCGCGCGAATTTCTCGACCGGCTGCGTGAAAACTATCAGGTCGTCATCCTGTCGGATACGTTTTACGAATTCGCACGCCCGCTGATGCGCCAACTCGCCTGGCCGACGCTTTTTTGCCACGGTCTCGAAGTCGACGCCGAGGGCCGCGTCACCGGCTACCGTCTGCGCATGCCCGACCAGAAGCGTCAGGCCGTCCGACGGTTCCGCGAACTCAATTTCACAGTCGTCGCCGGCGGCGACTCGTACAACGACACCGGTATGCTCGGCGAAGCGCACGCGGGAGTTTTTTTCCGCCCGCCGGAGAGCGTCGCGCGCGAATTCCCGCAGTATCCCGTCGCGCTCGACTACGGCGCGTTCTTCTCCGAAATCGAATCCGCGTTCGAGAGAAACGGAAGATGAGCTTCACGGGGATCGACCGCGCTTTCCCGCCGCTTCGGGGTATCGCTCCGAGGGCACGGCGACCTTCGTCCGCTCCATGATCAGCCTCAGGGAACTCACGCTGCGCCGCGGCGCGAAAACGCTGCTCGACAAGGTGACGGTGACGCTGAACCCCGGCGAGAAAATCGGCTTGGTCGGGCGCAACGGCGCGGGCAAGTCGAGTTTCCTCGCGCTGATCGACGGCTCCCTGCATGAAGACGGCGGCGATTTTCAAAAGCCGCCGCACGCTCACATGGCGCGCGTCGCGCAGGAAATGCCCGAGACGACGACAGGCGCTGCCGACTTCGTCGTCGCGGGAGACGAAGTCTTGATGACCGCGCACGCCGAAGTGGCCGCTGCCGAGGCGTCCGGCGACGGCGAACGTCAGGCGAGCGCGTACATGGCCTTGCACGACGCGGGTTCGCACGACGCGCGCGCGCGTGCCGAAGCGCTGATTCTCGGCCTGGGATTCGGGATCGACGACGTCGATCGCCCGGTCAGGGAATTCTCGGGCGGCTGGCGGATGCGCCTCCAACTCGCGCGCGCGCTGATGGCGCCGTCGGAGATTCTCCTGCTCGACGAACCGACGAACCACCTCGACCTCGACGCGCTCGTCTGGCTCGAAAGCTGGCTCAAGCGCTACGAAGGCACGCTGATCGTCATCAGCCACGACCGCGAATTCCTCGACGCCGTCACGCGCGTCACGCTGCACATCGAGAACGCCTCGCTGACGCGCTACGGCGGCAATTACAGTTTTTTTGAAGAAGCGCGCGCGCGACGGATCGAGGAGCAGCAACATGCTTACCTGAAGCAGCAGGATCGGATCGCGCATCTGCAAAAATTCATCGACCGTTTTCGCGCCAAGGCGACGAAAGCGCGGCAAGCGCAAAGCCGCGTGAAAGCGCTCGAACGCATGGAGAGGATCGCGCCTGTGCTGACGAGCGCCGACTTCACCTTCACTTTCAGAGAACCTTCGAACCTGCCGAACCCGATGCTCACGCTCAAAAGCGTCGATTGCGGCTACCCGCCGCCCGACGGCGTGGGCGACACCGACACTCCGAGCCTCATCCTGCGTGAAGTCTCGTGCGTCGTGAACGCCGGACAGCGCATCGGCATCCTCGGTGCAAACGGCCAGGGCAAATCGACCTTCGTCAAGACCGTCGCGCACGTGCTCGAACCCCTGCGGGGCACTCTGACGGCGGGAAAGGGCTTGTCGATCGGCTACTTTGCGCAGCAGGAACTCGAAGTGCTCGAAGCTTCGCAAAGCCCTCTGCAACACATGACGCGGCTCGCGCGAGAACACGGGGGCGTCCATACGCGCGAACAGGAACTGCGCGATTTTCTCGGGTCTTTCAACTTCAGCGGCGCGCTTGCAATGCAGCCCGTCGGCACGATGAGCGGCGGTGAAAAAGCGCGCCTCGTCCTCTGCATGATCGTCTGGCGGCGCCCGAACCTCTTGCTGCTCGACGAACCGACGAACCACCTCGACCTGGAGACGCGCGAAGCGCTCCTCGTCGCGCTCAACGAATTCGAAGGGACGGTGATCCTCGTCAGCCACGACCGCGCCCTCCTGCGCGCGAGTTGCGACGAGTTCTGGCTCGTCTCGCACGGCGTCGTCGCGCCTTTCGACGGCGACCTCGACGACTACCAGCGCCGCCTGCTCGAAGATGCGCGCCGCGCACGAGAATCGCTGAAGCGCTCGCGCGTCCGCGCCGTGCCGACGGCAAAGCCCGTCTCACGCCTGAAGCCCTTGAAGCGCGACCTGGAAAAGATCGAACGCCGTATCGATGAACTTCACGCGAAGAAGCGCGCGCTCGAAACCCGCCTCTCGTCGCCTTTGACACCGAAGGAAATCGGCGAAACCGGCAGCGAAATCGCATCGATCGACACAGAACTCTCCGAATGCGAAGAAAGCTGGCTGCGCGTCTCGGCGGAGATTGAAAACTGAGGACAGGGGACTGAGGACTGAAGACAGAGGACAGAGGACAGTACGGCCTTCGGCCTTTGTAGTCGGTTATCAGTAATCTGAAGGGAGCAAGCCACGCGACACCTGAATACTGACAACTGATCACAAAGCGAACGCAGTGAGCGCTCTGTCTTCTATCTTCTGTCCTCTGTCTTCTGGAACGCACCCCGGACGATCTCCGGGGCGTTGTTGTTCGCGCGGTTGAGCTTGTCTTCGCTTCCCCTTCTGAAACCCCCGTCCTCTCCGCGCGAGCGGACGCCCTCTCCGCAGCCCTGTTTTCGCGCCACCGTGCGACGATCCATCGGTTCAGTTCGATATAAGCCACGATGCCCGCCGCAAAGGGCGTCTGGAAGAGAATTCCGACGGCCGCAAGAGGGTGCTCGCCTTTTGGAATGAAATGGATCGCCAAGAAAGTCGCTCCGATTACCGCAAGGACGATTCGCCACGCGGCGGAACTGCCCAGACCGACGAGGTGGAAAAGACCCACAACGATCGCCGCGAAAACGGAAAACAACGCGAAACAGAAAAAAGCGAATCCGATTTCAGGGGCCGAGACAAGGCATAAAAGACCGATGCAGACCCATCCGACGAGCGCTTCCCGAACGGGTTCCGAAGACAAGGACTTCCCGAATTTCTTCCGG
>JAISDL010000093.1 GCA_031264825.1 Accumulibacter sp.
GTCAATATCCTGTACATGAAGGATATCAAGGAAGCCGCGGATCCCAAGGCGCGCAAGGCCGAGATCATCGAGTCCTACCGTGAGGAATTCCTGAATCCGTACCGCGCGGCCGACGTCGGCCAGACCGACGACGTGATCGTACCGAGCGAAACGCGCCCACGCCTCGCGCGTGCGCTCGAAGTTCTGCGTACCAAGGTCACCCAGAACCCGCCGCGTAAACACGGTTTGATGCCGGTTTGATAGGGAGTGGTTTTTTTGTTTAACTTTTACAGTGAGGGATGTTAATGCACACAGAATATTTTGCCTGGGGTCTGAAAATGACCGTCGTTGGCATGGGCTTGGTCTTTGCCATGCTGGGCGTGCTGTGGGCCTTGCTTACGTTCATTCTGATGCTCGACAAACCTGAGGAGGAAGAAGAAGAATCCTCAGCGGCGTCGGCGTCGGAAGAGGCTGAAGCAGACGAACCAGCAAGCCAACCGGTGAGTACCGGCCTGCCAGCGGACCTGGTTGCCGCGATCACCGCCGCGGTGGTCAAACACAAGGCGGCGTTGCTGGGAGGTGCCGCGCCGATCATGCGTACTACGTGGTCAGGGAGTCAGCAAAGCAATTGGGTTATCGCTGGCCGTGCACGTCAAACTAACACTTGGACTCCGAGAGGGAAATAATGCGTCGTTATAATTTGAATGTTAACAGCACCGAGTTTGTGGTCGATGTTCAGGAAACCAGTGGTGACCAATTCGAGGTGTCGGTGGGTGGCCAAACGTATGCCGTAAGTCTGGCCGGCGAACAATCCGTCGCTACCGCGGCTGCGGCCGCTCCGGCTCCCGCCGCTGCACCCGCGGCTGCCGCTCCGGCGCCCGCCGCGGCTCCCGTTGCCGCGCCCGCTCCTGCGGTTCGCAAGGCTCCGGCCGGCGGTGGCAAGGGCGGCTCCGTGAAGGTCCCGATGCCGGGCACCATCCTCGAAGTGAACGTCAAGCCGGGCGACAAGATCGAACGCGGTCAACAAGTCGCCATCCTCGACGCGATGAAGATGAAGAACAAGATCGGCGCGCCGAAAGCCGGCACCGTCGCCGACGTTCACGTCGCTCCAGGTCAAACCGTTGCGCACGGCGAGGTGATTGTAACCTTCAAGGAGGACTAACATGCTTGATCAAGAAACGCTGGCCCTGTTATTGCGCGGCCTAAGCGCGATTACATGGCAATCCTGCGTGATGCTCTGCGTCGCGTTCGCCTTGTTTTATCTGGCGATTGTCAAAGACTACGAGCCTCTGCTTCTGCTTCCGATCGGCGCGGGCTGCATGTTGGCCAACCTTCCGCTCTCCCCGATGATGGGCGAGCACGGGATGCTCCAGATTCTCTACGACATGGGCGTCGAGAACGAACTCTTCCCGCTGTTCATCTTCATCGGCATCGGCGCGCTGACGGACTTCGGGCCTCTGCTTGAAAATCCGAAGTTCGTGTTGCTCGGCGCGGCGGGTCAGTTCGGCATCTTCCTGACGCTGATTCTCGCGCTCATGCTCGGTTTCACGCAACCCGAAGCGGTTTCGATCGGCATCATCGGCGCGATCGACGGCCCGACGTCGATCTACGTGAGCGGACTCTTGGCGCCGCATATGCTTGGGCCAATTACCGTAGCGGCCTACAGCTATATGTCGCTGGTTCCGATCATCATGCCGCCGTGTATCTACCTGATGACGTCGAAAAACGAACGCATGATCCACATGGAATACAGCTCGCGGAAGATCAGCCGCTTTACGCGGATTTCCTTCCCGATCATCGTTACCGTTGTGGTCGGTTCCTGCGTTCCGTTTGCGACGCCGCTGATCGGCACGCTGATGCTCGGAAACCTGATGAGGGAATCCGGCGCGGTCGAACGCCTCTGCAACGCTTCGTCGAATGAAATCGCCAATACCGTGACGCTTTTCCTCGGTCTTGCGATCGGTTCGACGATGGTCGGCGAAAAGTTCATCAAGGTACAGACCCTGTACATCCTGATTCTGGGCCTTTTCGCTTTCGCTCTCGACTGCGTCACCGGTGTGTTCTTCGCCAAGATCCTGAACATCATCACCGGCGGCAAGGTCAACCCGATCATCGGTTCGGCGGGCATCAGTGCCTTCCCGATGGCGGCTCGTGTTTGTCAGCGCGTCGCGCAGGAAGAAGACTTTGAAAACTTCCTGCTGATGCACGCGATGGGCGCGAACGCGGCAGGTCAGGTTGCCAGCGTCGTTGCGGGCGGTGTCGTGCTCGCACTGATGGGTACTGCCTGAACGACAACCCAGTCCTTTGGGAGAAAAAGCCCGCCTCGCGCGGGCTTTTTTTTGGTATCAGGGATCAGAGGAATCGTAGGGGCACGGCGTGCCTACCAGGAATCAGATGTCAGGAATCAGGGATCAGATGAAAACCGATCGGTGGTTCAATGCTCTTCCTCGTCAATGACCGACCCGTAGGGGCACGGCGTGCCGTGCCCTAAGGCGGTATAGGTTAGCGTGAAACAACCCGTGATTTGGGCGCAAAAAATCATCGCCGACAATGACGCCGCGATGACTTACGCAAAGAGCAAATGCCTGTAACCCGCCCCCTCGGCCAAGCACCCCCCTTTTTGGTGCCTCTAACTAGAAGATCGGTGAATCACTGGCAATGTTTCATTATACGGGGTGACGCCGACCCGCGCCATGATCGTTGGGCTGAGCACCGCGAAGCCCAACGATTCCGCAGGCGTATGAATGACGGAGAGGACAGAGGACTGAAGACAGAGGACAGAAGACAGAACGGCCTTCGGCCTCCGTAGTCAGTTGTCTGTAATCAGAAGGAGCGTCCCATCCGACATCTGACGACTGAACACAGATCACAAAGCGAGCGTCAGCGAGCG
The DNA here is from genome assembly GCA_031264825.1 of Accumulibacter sp. Classification (GTDB taxonomy): domain Bacteria; phylum Pseudomonadota; class Gammaproteobacteria; order Burkholderiales; family Rhodocyclaceae; genus Propionivibrio. Next base: position 2,870 of record JAISDL010000093.1, read on the forward strand.
CTCTGTCCTCTGTCCTCTGTCCTCTGTCTTCTGCTTCGAACGCCCCGCCCGAGCAGATAGAGTTCGGCGCTCCGGTCGCGCGAGGCGTCGGGCTTTCGGGTCGAGACCGTCACGAACGCGAGGCGCATCGCTTTTACGAAGGCGTCGAAGCCGTGCCCCTGAAAAACCTTGACGAGAAAGGCGCCGTCGGGCTTCAGATGCGCGCGCGAAAACTCGAGTCCGAGTTCGGCGAGGTGCATCATCCGCGCCTGGTCGGTGAGCGCGATTCCTGAAATATTGGGCGCCATATCCGAAAGTACGAGTCCGGGCTTCTCTCCGTTCAGACGGCGCTCGACTTCTTCCAGAGTCCCGGCGTCGCAAAAATCTCCCTGGATGAAATCGACGCCTTCGATCGGCGCCATTTCAAGGAGATCGAGCGCGACGACCCCGGCTTTTCCCCGCAAGCGATTCGCCACGACCTGCGACCATCCGCCGGGTGCCGCGCCCAGGTCGACGACGCTTTCTCCGGGACGAATGAGGCGGTCCCGGTCGTCGATCTCGATGAGCTTGAATGCGGCGCGCGAACGGTAGCCTTGCGCTTTCGCGCGATGGACGAAAGCGTCGCTGACGTGTTCGCGCATCCAGGCTTTGCTCGTCAGGCTTCGCGCCATTTGTCGAGAGTTCCGGGGCCGCCGTGAGCTAGTCCGCGCGCGCGGGGACGATTGTGTGCGCGGCGCTCGCGCGAGGGCGCGGCGCGTCGGCGCGCCTTTTCGGCATTTCGGTCATTCGTAGCGAACGTCCAGGAGTTCGTATTCGCGCAACCCGCCCGGCGTACGCACTTCCGCCACCTCGCCCGCGGATTTTCCGATCAGCGCGCGGGCGATCGGCGAGTTGATCGATATTTTGCCGTGCTTGATGTCCGCTTCGTCTTCTCCGACGATTTGATACGTGACGCGCACACCGCTGTCCATATCTTCGAGTTCGACTGTCGAAGCGAAGACGCAACGCCCGCCGGCGTCGAGCAGCTTCGGGTCGATGACCTGCGCGTTCGAGAGTTTGCTCTCGATTTCCTGGATGCGTCCTTCGATGAAAGCCTGACGCTCCTTCGCGGCGTCGTATTCGGCGTTTTCCGACAAATCGCCCTGCGAACGCGCTTCGGCGATCGCCGTGATCACGCCGGGGCGGTCGATCGTTTTGAGGTGACGCAATTCGGCGCGAAGGCTCTCCGCGCCCTTGATCGTCAAAGGTGTCTTGCTCATGATTCACTCGCTTGAAAAAAAGCCGGGCGGCCGGAAATTCCGGTGACGTTTCGTCAGCTCAGCCTGGCGTGCAGGGACTGAATGGAATAGACCGTCAGCCCTCCTCTGTTTTTGATGCCGACAGCCGCGGCTTCGGCGCCCCATAAAGTCGTGTATATCGTGACGCGCGCCGACAGGCTGGACGTTCTGATCGACCGCGAATCGCTGATCGTCTGTCTCTTTTCATCGACCGTGTTGATGATGAGCGAGATCTCGTTGTTCTTGATCATATCCACGATATGCGGACGGCCTTCGGCGACCTTGTTGACGACGGAAACCGGAATCCCCGCCGCCGAGAGCGCCACCGCCGTACCGCGCGTCGCGAGGATCGAGAAGCCCATCGCGTGGAATTCGGCGGCGACCGCCGCGACCTTCGGTTTGTCCGAATCCCTGACGCTGATGAAAACACGGCCCGACGTCGGCATTTTGACGCCCGCGCCGAGTTGGCTTTTGACAAACGCCTCCTCGAACGAGAAGCCGACGCCCATCACTTCGCCGGTCGATTTCATCTCCGGCCCAAGGATCGTGTCGACGCCCGGAAACTTGCTGAACGGGAAAACGGCTTCCTTGACCGAAAAATACGGCGGGACGATCTCGCGGGTGACGCCTTGGCTCGCCAGGGATTTTCCCGCCATGCAACGCGCGGCGATTTTCGCGAGTTGCAGCCCGGTCGCCTTGGAAACGAAGGGCACGGTGCGGGAGGCGCGCGGATTGACTTCGAGGACGTAGACGTCGTCGTTCTGAATCGCAAACTGGACGTTCATCAATCCGCAAACGTTCAGGCTTCCCGCCATCAGGCGCGTCTGACGGCGCAGCTCGTTTTGAACGCATTCCGAAAGCGTATAGGGCGGCAGCGAACACGCAGAATCGCCGGAATGCACACCCGCCTGTTCGATATGCTCCATGACGCCGCCGATGATCACTTCCTTACCGTCGGAAAGCGCGTCGACGTCGACTTCGCAGGCGTCGTTCAAAAAGCGGTCGAGCAGTACCGGCGAATCGTTCGAGACCATGACCGCTTCGCGCATATAGCGTTCGAGGTCGCGCGCCTCGTGCACGATTTCCATCGCGCGGCCGCCGAGCACGTACGAGGGGCGGACGACGAGCGGGTAGCCGATCTCGTCGGCGAGCCGCAACGCGTCGGACTCGGTCCGGGCGGTGCGGTTGGGCGGCTGCTTGAGTCCGAGCGTGTTGAGCAACTGCTGAAAGCGCTCGCGATCCTCGGCGGCGTCGATCATGTCGGGCGACGTTCCGATGATCGGGACGCCGTTCGCCTCGAGGTCGCGCGCGAGCTTCAGCGGCGTCTGGCCGCCGAACTGGACGATGACGCCGTCGGGCTTTTCGACCGCGACGATTTCGAGAACGTCTTCGAGCGTCAGCGGTTCAAAATACAGACGGTCGGACGTATCGTAGTCGGTCGAAACCGTTTCCGGGTTGCAGTTGACCATGATCGTTTCGTAGCCGTCCTCGCGCAGCGCCAGCGCGGCGTGCACGCAGCAGTAGTCGAATTCGATCCCCTGCCCGATACGGTTCGGGCCGCCGCCCAGCACCATGATTTTCTTGCGGGAACTCGGCCTCGCCTCGCATTCGTCCTCGTAGGTCGAATACAGATACGCCGTCCCGGTCTCGAATTCGGCGGCGCAGGTATCGACGCGCTTATAAACGGGCCGAATTCCCATCGCGTGACGGCGCGCGCGCAGCTTGGCGTCGGTCGTCTTCAATAGATGCGCGAGACGGCGGTCGGAGAATCCCTTGCGCTTGAGTTCGCGCAAGGACGGCGCGTCGATCTCGTCGAGCGCCATATCGTCGAGGCGCATCTCGATCTGGACGATGTCCTCGATCTGCGCCAGGAACCACGGGTCGATGCGCGTGAGCGCGTACACTTCGTCGAGCGTGAAGCCGTTTTCGAAAGCGTCGCCGACGTACCAGATGCGTTCCGGGCCGGGTTCGCCGAGTTCGCGTTCGAGTTCCGCGCGGTCCGTCGTCCGCTGGTTCATCCCGTCGACGCCGATCTCCATGCCGCGCAGCGCTTTTTGGAAAGATTCCTGGAAGGTGCGGCCGATGGCCATCACCTCGCCGACCGATTTCATCTGCGTCGTCAGGCGCGAATCGGAAGTCGGGAATTTCTCGAAAGCGAAACGCGGCGTCTTGGTCACGATGTAATCGATCGAGGGTTCGAAGGACGCGGGTGTCTTGCCGCCGGTGATTTCATTGGCGAGTTCGTCGAGCGTATAGCCGATGGCGAGTTTGGCCGCGACCTTGGCGATCGGGAAACCCGTCGCCTTCGACGCCAGCGCCGAAGAGCGCGAAACGCGCGGGTTCATCTCGACGATGATCATCCGGCCGTCGGCCGGACAGACCGCAAACTGGACGTTCGAACCGCCGGTGTCGACGCCGATCTCGCGCAGCACCGCGATCGCGGCGTCGCGCATGATCTGGTATTCCTTGTCGGTCAGCGTCTGCGCCGGAGCGACGGTGATCGAATCGCCGGTGTGTACGCCCATCGGGTCGAGGTTTTCTATCGAACAGACGATGATGCAGTTGTCCTTCCTGTCGCGGACGACCTCCATCTCGAATTCTTTCCAGCCGATCAAGGACTCTTCGATCAGGAGTTCGTGCGTCGGGCTGGCGTCGAGGCCGCGTTTGCAGATTTCGGCGAATTCTTCCTGGTTGTAGGCGATCCCGCCGCCCGACCCACCCATCGTAAACGACGGGCGGATGATCACGGGGAAACCGATCGCCGCCTGAACCTGCTGCGCCTCTTCCATCGAATGCGCGATTTTCGAGCGCGCCGTTCCAAGCCCGATCCGCGTCATCGCGGACTTGAATTTTTCGCGGTCCTCGGCCTTGTCGATCGCCTCGCGCGACGCGCCGATCATCTCGACGCCGAATTTTTCGAGGACGCCGTAACGCGCGAGGTCGAGCGCGCAGTTGAGCGCCGTCTGTCCGCCCATCGTCGGAAGCAGGGCGTCGGGACGCTCGGACTCGATGATCTTCTCGATCGACTGCCAGGTGATCGGCTCGATATACGTCACGTCGGCCATTTCGGGGTCGGTCATGATCGTCGCCGGGTTCGAATTGACCAGGACGACACGGAAACCTTCCTCGCGCAGCGCCTTGCACGCCTGCGCGCCCGAATAGTCGAATTCGCACGCCTGACCGATAACGATCGGGCCGGCGCCGATGATCAGAATGCTTTTGAGGTCGCTACGCCTGGGCATGGCTCATCTTTCCGCGGGGATTTCCCCGCTCCTTTTCGCACGCATCATCGTGATGAAGCGTTCAAACAGATACGCGGCGTCGTGCGGTCCCGGGCTTGCTTCGGGGTGTCCCTGGAAAGAGAACGCGGGCGCGTCGGTGCGCGCGACGCCCTGGAGCGTCCCGTCGAACAAGGAAACGTGCGTCGCCTTGAGGTTCGGCGGCAGCGACTCCGCGTCGACGGCAAATCCGTGGTTCTGGCTGGTGATCACGACTTCCTGCGTATCGAGGTCTTTGACCGGGTGGTTCGCACCGTGGTGGCCGAACTTCATCTTGCGCGTCTTCGCGCCGGAAGCGAGCGCGAGCAACTGATGCCCGAGACAGATACCGAAAATCGGCGTCCTTTGGGCGAGCAGTCCGCGTATCGTCTCGATCGCGTAAGCGCAGGGTTCGGGGTCGCCGGGGCCGTTCGACAGCAACACGCCGTCGGGGCGGTAGGCGAGCACGTCGGACGCCGGCGTCTTCGCGGGAACGACCGTCACGCGGCACTTGTACGACGAAAGCATACGAAGGATGTTGCGCTTGACGCCGTAATCGAGGACGACGACGTGGAATTCGGATTTCCCGGCGGCGGAAAAACCGCCGCGCAGAGACCAAGTCGCTTCGTTCCACTCGTAAGGCGCGTCGACGCTGACCTCCTTGGCGAGATCCATCCCCGCGAGTCCGGGGAAAGCGAGCGCTTTTGCAACCGCGTCAGCCTCGGCGGCGGGGTTCAGTGCTTCGATACACCCCGCCTGCGCGCCTTTTTCGCGCAGGATGCGCGTGAGGCGGCGCGTGTCGATCCCGGCGATCGCGACGATCGCGTGTTCTTTCAGGAAGCCAGGCAGGCTGACCCGCATGCGCCAGCTTTCGGCGCGGATCGGCAAATCGCGGACGATGAGGCCGGAGGCGAAAAGTCCCCGGGATTCGATGTCCTCGTCGTTGCACCCGGTATTGCCGATGTGCGGATGCGTCAGCGTAACGATCTGCCGCGTATAGGAAGGGTCGGTAAGGATTTCCTGATAACCGGTCATCGCGGTGTTGAAAACGACTTCCCCGACGACCGAGCCTTCGAATCCGATCGAATAGCCACGGAAAACCGTACCGTCCGCGAGCGCCAAGATCGCAGGCGGAAATGAAGGCAAGAAGGACACGAGACGCTCCTGATCGGTCGATTGGACAAACAAAAGCGGGAAGCCTCGCGGCGCTCCCGCTTGAACCTCGATTCAAGTGTCAATTATAGCACGCTGATCAGAGATCAGGAAACAGGAAACAGGAAACAGGAGACGGGAGACAGGAGACAGATCGACGCGTAGGGGCACGGCACGCCGTGCCCTATCGGCGTTATAGGTTGGTGGTGAGCTCAGAGAACCCCAACGATTCCGTATGCGCATGAATAATGTGATAAGGGCGGGTTTGGAAGGCTTGAAAACGCGCCGACGCTTGCCGAAACGCTAGCAACCCCCTTCATTTCCCCCTTGTC
>JAISDL010000126.1 GCA_031264825.1 Accumulibacter sp.
ACGTCCAGATGACGGTACAACTGATCAGCCCGATCGCGATGGAAGAAGGTCTGCGCTTCGCCATCCGCGAAGGCGGTCATACCGTCGGCGCCGGCGTCGTCGCAAAAATTATCGAGTGAGAAACGCGCTCGACGGGTGTTCCCCCGGACGGGGGCGCCCATTTTTGTTGCAGGGGTATAGCTCAACTGGCAGAGCGTCGGTCTCCAAAACCGAAGGTTGGGGGTTCGATTCCCTCTGCCCCTGCCATTGCATTGTAAAAAAGCCGATAACATGGCCGATAAAATAAAATTCTCGCTGGCGCTGCTTTGTCTTGCCGCCGGGGTTGCCGCCTTCTATTTCATGGCCGATTACGCCACGGTATGGCGCGTCCTCGCGGTGCTCGCCGGCCTCTCCGTCTCGGCGGCGATCGCGTGGAAGACCGAGCCGGGCCGGGATTTTTTTGTGTTCGCCGAGGAGTCGATTACCGAGACGAAGAAAGTCGTCTGGCCGTCCCGCAAGGAGACCTTGCAATTCACGGGGCTTGTATTCGCTTTTGTCATTATTTTGGCGCTCGTCCTCTGGATCGCCGACAAAGGCATCGAGTGGCTGTTGTACGACCTCGTTCTCGGATGGAGAAAACCGTGAGCAAACGCTGGTACGTCGTCCATGTCTATTCGGGTTTCGAGAAGAGTGTGCAACGCGCCCTGAACGAACGCATCCAGCGGAACGCGATGGAGGACGTTTTCGGTCGCGTGCTCGTGCCTTCCGAAGAGGTCGTCGAATTGAAGGGGGGGCAGAAAAGCGTTTCCGAACGCAAGTTTTTCCCCGGTTACGTGCTCGTCGAGATGGAGATGAACGACGAGTCGTGGCATCTCGTCAAAAGTACGCCCAAGGTGACGGGATTCATCGGCGGGACGGCCAACAACCCGACGCCGATTTCCGAAAAAGAAGCCGAAAAGATCATGCAGCAGATCCAGGAGGGCGTCGAGAAGCCGCGTCCCAAGGTTCTGTTCGAGCCGGGAGAAGTCGTCCGCGTGAAAGACGGCCCGTTTACCGATTTCAACGGTGTCGTCGAGAACGTCAATTACGAGAAAAACCGTTTGCGCGTCTCGGTGACGATCTTTGGGCGCGCGACGCCGGTCGAGCTGGAGTTCGGCCAGGTCGAAAAGGCCTGACCCACGAAAGAGTTTCGAAGAAGTGTTTCGTTAATTTTCCGGGGAGCGCTTCGGCGCGTTTGCACCCGTTTCCAGGAGTTTCGCTGTGGCAAAGAAAATCGTCGGTTACATCAAACTGCAAGTGCCGGCCGGCAAGGCCAATCCCTCGCCGCCGATCGGTCCCGCGCTCGGTCAGCGCGGTCTGAACATCATGGAATTCTGCAAGGCGTTCAACGCGCAGACGCAGAGCCAGGAGCCGGGTCTGCCGATCCCCGTGGTCATCACCGCGTTCGCCGACAAGAGCTTTACCTTCATCATGAAGACGCCGCCGGCGTCGGTCTTGATCAAGAAGGCCGCCGGTGTGCAGAAGGGAAGCCCGGTACCGCAAAAAGACAAGGTCGGGAAATTGACGCGCGCGCAGTGCGAAGCGATCGCGACGCAGAAAATGCCCGACTTGACGGCGACCGACATGGACGCGGCCGTCCGCACGATCGCGGGGAGCGCGCGTTCGATGGGCATCATCGTGGAGGGCGTCTGACATGGCCAAGCTGAGCAAGCGTCAAAAAGCCTTCGAAGGCAAGGTCGAGCGCACGAAGTTTTACCCGCTCGCCGAAGCGCTGACACTCGCCAAGGAATACGCGACGGCGAAATTCGACGAATCGATCGACGTGTCGGTGAGCCTCGGCGTCGACCCGCGCAAGTCGGATCAGGTCGTTCGCGGTTCGGTCGTCCTCCCCGCGGGGATCGGCAAGACCGTTCGCGTCGCCGTGTTCGCGCAGGGAGAAAAAGCCGATCTCGCGCGGGCCGCGGGCGCGGATATCGTCGGCCTCGACGACCTCGCCGCCGAAATCAAGGGCGGCAACCTCAATTTCGACGTCGTGATCGCGGCGCCCGACTGTATGCGCGTCGTCGGGCAACTCGGGCAGATTCTCGGCCCGCGCGGTCTGATGCCGAACCCGAAAGTCGGCACGGTGACGCCCGACGTCGCGGGCGGCGTGAAAAACGCGAAAGCCGGTCAGGTTCAATACCGGACCGACCGCGCGGGTCTCATTCACAGCACGATCGGGCGCGCGTCGTTCGAGCCTGAAAAGCTCGCGGAAAATTTGAAAGCCCTCGTCGATGCGCTGCTGAAAGCCAAGCCCGCCGCGTCGAAAGGGCAGTATTTGAAAAGAATCTCCCTCTCCAGCACGATGGGGCCGGGGGTGCGCGTCGATATCGCTTCGCTGTCCGCGTAAGCGCGCGCAAGGAATGGAAGGACAAACGGGGCGACTGTGCCCGTTTGAAGTTTTGAGGACTTTGGGCTGCCGGCCTTGGCCGGCGGGTCGTCAAAGACCGCAGGTGCCGACGACCGGCGACGCCGGTTTGAAGCTTAAGCGTTTTGCGGCCTGCGCAGACGGTGAACCCCGAACCGGATTGTTGTGGTTGTTTTGACACAAGACGCTCTGGATTCCGGCCGCCGTGGGGGCGATGCGTTTCGATGCGTCGCATTTTGATTTGAAAGGAGGAAAGGCCTATGGGTCTCAATCTCGATGAGAAAAAATCTGTTGTAACCGAAATCACGGCACAGATAGCGACGGCGCAGAGCATCATCCTGGCGGAGTGCAGCGGACTTAAGGTTCCCAACCTGACGAAGCTGCGCGCGCAGGCGCGCAAATCGGGCGTTTATCTTCGCGTGCTCAAGAATACCCTGGTGCGCCGCGCGGTCGCGGGCACACCGTTCGAGGGTCTTGCCGAGCACATGAAAGGTCCGCTGATCTACGGAATTTCGGAGGACCCGGTTTCCGCCGCGAAAGTTCTTCACGAGTTTTCGAAGGGCAGCGACAAGCTCGTCCTGAAGGCGGGTTCTTACGCGGGGAGTACGTTCGCAAAGGAGGGCGTCCTCGCTTTGGCGTCGATCCCCGGACGCGAAGAGCTTCTGGCCCGATTGCTCGGCGTCATGCAGGCCCCTGTGACGGGATTTGCCGTCGCGCTCGGCGCCCTGGCGCGGCAACGCGAGGAAGCGGCCGCGTGAGCGGGCGCCTTCGGCCGCAGATCAACCATTTGTAACCATCCGGATTTTGGAGTTTATTTATCATGCCTATCAGTAAAGAAGATATTCTGGAAGCCGTCGGAAATATGACGGTATTGGAGCTGAACGACCTCGTCCACGCGTTCGAGGAAAAATTCGGCGTTTCGGCTGCCGCGATGGCGGTCGCCGGGCCGGCGGGCGGCGCGGGTGCCGCTGCCGAGGTCGAAGAACAGACCGAGTTTACCGTCCTCTTGCAGAGCTTCGGCGAAAAGAAAGTCGAAGTGATCAAGGTCGTTCGCGCGGTGACGGGGCTTGGATTGAAGGAAGCCAAGGACCTCGTCGACGCCGCGCCGAAGCCCGTCAAGGAAGCGATTCCGAAAGCCGAGGCCGAAACGATCAAAAAGCAACTCGAAGACGCGGGCGCCAAGGTCGAAGTCAAGTAAGCCGCTGTGCGTGCGGGGCTGGCTGCATTTTGCCGCCGGCCCCTTTGTGCTTTCCGTAAAACGGCTTCCCCTTTGGGGTCGAATTTGACGGCGGATAAATGCAAGTGCATGAAAAATCAGGAAGTTTTTCTGAAAGATCGCGTCCTTCCATTTGTCCACCGTTTGACCGGCGGATTGATCCGCCGGTTCTGCCAATGAGTTTACCAAGCTCGGAGTGATCATGACATATTCCTATACCGAGAAAAAACGTATCCGCAAGAGTTTTGCGAAGCGAGCCTCCGTGCTCGACGTACCTTTTTTGCTGGCGACGCAGCTCGAGTCTTTTGCGGCCTTCCTTCAAGCCGACGTGTCGCCCGAACAGCGCGCGCTCCAGGGCTTGCAGGCGGCCTTTACGTCGATTTTCCCCATCGTCAGCCACAGTGGAAACGCGCGGCTCGAATTCGTCAGCTACGCCTTGTCCGACCCCGCGTTCGACGTGAAAGAATGCCAGCAACGCGGCCTGACTTTCGCGTCCGCGCTCCGCGCGAGGGTGCGGCTCGTCATCATGGACCGCGAAAATCCCGGCGCCGTCAAGGAAGTCAAGGAGCAGGAAGTCTATATGGGTGAAATTCCGCTCATGACCTCGACGGGTTCCTTCGTCATCAACGGCACCGAGCGCGTGATCGTTTCCCAGCTCCACCGTTCTCCGGGCGTCTTCTTCGAGCACGACCGGGGAAAGACGCACAGTTCGGGCAAGCTCCTCTTTTCCGCGCGCGTGATTCCGTATCGCGGTTCGTGGCTCGACTTCGAATTCGACCCGAAGGATATTTTGTTTTTCCGCGTCGACCGGCGCCGCAAGATGCCGGTGACGATTCTGCTGAAAGCGATCGGCCTGAACCCCGAGCAGATCCTGCGCGAATTCTTCGAATTCGACACTTTCTGTTTCCGCGACGGCAAGATCGAGTTTCACCTCGTTCCCGACCGCCTGCGCGGCGAGGTGGCGCGCTTCGACTTCTGCGACGCTTCTGGAAAGGTCGTCGTCCAGAAGGACAAGCGGATTACGGGAAAGCATATCCGCGACCTCGACGAGGCCGGAATACACCAGGTCGTCGTTCCCGAAGATTTTCTTCTGGGCCGCATCGTCGCGCAGAACATCATCGACCTCTCCACGGGCGAGGTTCTGGCGACCGCCAACGACGAGTTGACCGAGGCCTCGATCGTCAAACTTCAGCAGGCCGGCGTCGAGAGCTTTCAAACGCTGTACATCAACGACCTCGACCGCGGCGGCTTCGTCTCGCAGACGCTCAAAGCCGACGAAACGGTTTCCCGCCAAGCGGCGCGCGTCGCGATCTACCGGATGATGCGACCCGGTGAACCGCCGACCGAAGAAGCCGTCGAAGTGATGTTCAACGGACTCTTCTATTCCGACGAGCGCTACGACCTCTCGGACGTCGGCCGGATGAAGTTCAACCGCCGTCTCGGACGCGGCGACGTCACCGAATACAAGGTCATGGTCAGGCACGTCCATTCCCGGAAGGAATCGACGCTCGAAGCCGTCGCCGAGGCGATCGGGGGAACGCGCGACGCCGTCAATCAATCGTTCTCGGAACTCTCGTACGGGATGCGCGCGCTCGCCGAAAACCGGACGCGTGAAGACGCCGAGGCGATCCTTGCCAAGCTGAAAGAACTCAACATCACGAGCGAGATCCGCGGGCAACTGACGCTCTCGCCGCGCGACATCGTCGAAGTCATCAAGATTCTTGTCGAATTGCGCAACGGTCGCGGTGAAATCGACGACATCGACCACCTCGGCAACCGCCGCGTGCGCTCGGTCGGCGAACTCGCGGAAAACCAGTTCCGCGCGGGTCTCGTCCGCGTCGAACGCGCCGTCAAGGAGCGCCTCTCGCAGGCGGAGTCGGACAACCTGATGCCGCACGACCTGATCAACGCAAAACCGATCAGCGCCGCCGTCCGCGAGTTTTTCGGATCGAGCCAGTTGTCGCAGTTCATGGATCAGACCAACCCGCTCTCCGAAATCACGCACAAGCGCCGCGTTTCCGCCCTCGGCCCCGGCGGGCTGACGCGCGAACGCGCGGGCTTCGAGGTCCGCGACGTCCACCCGACGCATTACGGCCGCGTCTGCCCGATCGAGACGCCCGAAGGCCCGAACATCGGCCTCATCAACTCGCTGGCGCTCTTTGCGCGCACCAACGAGTACGGCTTTCTCGAAACGCCCTACCGCAAGGTCGTCGGCAGCAAAGTCACCGACCAGATCGACTACCTCTCGGCGATCGAAGAAGGCGCTTACGTCATCGCGCAGGCGAACGCCGCGCTCGGCAAGAACGGAGTTCTGACCGACGACCTCGTGACCTGCCGTGAAAAAGGCGAAACGATCCTCGCCGAACCGTCGCGCGTGCAGTATATGGACGTCGCGCCGGGGCAGATCGTTTCGGTCGCGGCTTCGCTGATCCCCTTCCTCGAACACGACGACGCGAACCGCGCGTTGATGGGCGCCAACATGCAGCGTCAGGCGGTTCCCTGCCTGCGCGCCGAAAAGCCGCTCGTCGGTACGGGAATCGAGCGCACCGTCGCGGTCGATTCGGGGACGGCCGTCCAGGCGCTGCGCGGCGGCCTCGTCGATTACGTCGACGCGTCGCGCATCGTCGTGCGCGTCAACGACGAAGAGACGATTCCCGGCGAAGTCGGCGTCGACATCTACAACCTCGTGAAATACACGCGGTCGAACCAGAACACGAACATCAACCAGCGTCCGCTCGTCCGGGTCGGCGACGTCATCGCGCGGAACGACGTCGTCGCCGACGGCGCGTCGACCGACAAGGGCGAACTCGCGCTCGGCCAGAACATGTTGATCGCGTTCATGCCGTGGAACGGCTACAACTTCGAGGATTCGATCCTGGTTTCCGAGCGCGTCGTCGCCGAAGACCGCTTCACGTCGATTCACATCGAGGAGTTGACGGTCGTCGCGCGCGACACGAAACTCGGCTCGGAAGAAATCACGCGCGACATCGCATCGCTCGGCGAGGCGCAGTTGTCGCGTCTCGACGACTCGGGAATCGTCTATATCGGCGCCGAAGTCGACGCGGGCGACGTGCTCGTCGGAAAAGTGACGCCGAAGGGCGAAACGCAACTGACGCCCGAAGAAAAACTCCTGCGCGCGATCTTCGGCGAGAAGGCTTCCGACGTGAAGGACACGTCGCTCCGCGTTCCGTCGGGAATCTCGGGAACGATCATCGACGTTCAAGTCTTCACGCGCGAAGGGATCGAGCGCGACAAGCGCGCGCAGTCGATCATCGACGACCAGTTGCGCGGATTCAAGCTGGATCTCGCGGACCAGCTCCGCATCGTCGAGCGCGACGCGATGGCGCGTGTCGGGCGTCTTCTCGTCGGGAAGACCGCGAACGGCGGGCCGAAGCGGCTTCCCAAGGGGACGGCGGTCAAGAAGGAATACCTCGACGCGATCGAGCCGCACCAATGGTTCGACGTGCGTCTGGCCGACGAGGACGCGGCGCAGCAGCTCGAATCGCTGCGCGAGGGCCTGGAGCAGACGCGCAAGGACTTCGACGCGGCTTTCGAAGAAAAGCGCAAGAAATTGACGCAGGGCGACGAACTGCCTCCCGGCGTGCAGAAGATGGTCAAGGTCTACGTCGCCGTCAAACGCCGCCTCCAGTCGGGCGACAAGATGGCGGGGCGCCACGGAAACAAGGGCGTCGTCTCGCGCATCGTTCCCGTCGAGGACATGCCGTACATGGCGAGCGGGCGTCCGGTCGACATCGTGCTGAATCCGCTCGGCGTGCCGTCGCGGATGAACGTCGGCCAGGTGCTCGAAGTCCACCTCGGTCTCGCGGCGAAGAGCCTCGGCGTGCGGATCGGCGAAATGCTGCGCCGGCAGGCGAACGCGAAGGAAATCCGCGAATACCTCGGAAAGATATACAACAGCAGCGGTAAACGCGAGGACCTGACGCAGTTGAACGACGAGGAAATCGTCGCGATGGCGGGCAACCTCGCCGACGGCGTTCCGTTTGCGACGCCCGTTTTCGACGGCGCCAACGAAAAGGAAATCAAGGACATGCTGAAGCTCGCGGGGATGCCCGAATCGGGCCAGATGGACCTCTACGACGGCCGGAACGGCGAGAAATTCGAGCGTCAGGTCACCGTGGGTTTCATGCACATGCTCAAGTTGCACCACCTCGTGGACGACAAGATGCACGCGCGCTCGACAGGGCCTTATTCGCTCGTGACGCAGCAGCCTCTGGGCGGAAAGGCGCAGTTCGGCGGTCAGCGCTTCGGCGAAATGGAAGTCTGGGCGCTCGAAGCCTACGGCGCGTCCTACGTTCTGCAGGAAATGCTGACGGTCAAGTCGGACGATGTGAACGGGCGGACCAAGGTCTATGAAAACATCGTCAAAGGCGACCACAAGATCGACGCCGGGATGCCGGAATCGTTCAACGTGCTCGTCAAGGAAATTCGCTCGCTGGCGATCGACATTGATCTCGACCGCTATTGATGAGCCGGCGTCGGGGCGTGGCCGCGGGGAAACCGCGCCATTTCCGAGAGATGAGTAAAAGCGTGGGTCATCCCCACCGATGGAGTGAAAGATGAGAGAACTGCTTGACTTGTTTAAACAGGTAACACGGGAAGAACAGTTTGACGCGATTACGATCGGGTTGGCGTCGCCGGACAAGATCCGCTCGTGGTCCTACGGCGAAGTCAAAAAACCCGAGACGATCAACTACCGCACGTTCAAGCCCGAACGCGACGGCCTGTTCTGCGCCAAGATATTCGGTCCGATCAAGGACTACGAATGCCTGTGCGGAAAATACAAGCGCCTGAAGCATCGCGGCGTGATCTGCGAGAAGTGCGGCGTCGAAGTCACGCTCTCGAAAGTTCGGCGCGAGCGCATGGCGCATATCGAACTCGCGTCGCCGGTCGCGCACATCTGGTTCCTGAAGAGCCTGCCGAGCCGCTTGGGGATGGTGCTCGACATGACGCTGCGCGACATCGAGCGCGTCCTGTACTTCGAGGCCTTCGTCGTCTGCGACCCCGGAATGACGCCGCTTGCGCGCGGGCAACTGCTGACCGAGGACGACTATCTTGCGAAGGTCGAGGAATTCGGCGACGAATTCCAGGCCGCGATGGGCGCCGAAGGCATCCGCGAGCTTCTGCGGTCGATCGACCTTCCCAACGAGGTCGCGCATTTGCGCGCCGAACTCGACGTGACGTCTTCGGAGACGAAGAGCAAGAAGTTTTCCAAGCGCCTCAAGATTCTCGAAGGCTTCCAGAAGTCGGGAATCAAGCCCGAATGGATGGTGCTCGAAGTCCTTCCCGTCCTGCCGCCGGACCTGCGTCCGCTCGTCCCGCTCGACGGCGGACGCTTTGCGACGTCGGATTTGAACGACCTCTACCGGCGCGTCATCAACCGCAACAATCGCCTGCGCCGCCTCCTGGAACTCAAGGCGCCGGAAATCATCGTCCGCAACGAAAAGCGCATGCTTCAGGAAGCCGTCGATTCCCTGCTCGACAACGGGCGCCGCGGAAAGGCGATGACCGGCGCGAACAAGCGGCCGTTGAAGTCGCTCGCCGACATGATCAAGGGCAAGGGCGGGCGCTTCCGCCAGAACCTGCTCGGAAAGCGCGTCGATTATTCGGGACGCTCGGTGATCGTCGTCGGCCCGCAGCTCAAACTGCACCAATGCGGTCTGCCCAAGCTGATGGCGCTGGAACTCTTCAAGCCCTTCATTTTCAACAAGCTCGAACTGATGGGGCTCGTGACGACGATCAAGCAGGCGAAAAAGATGGTCGAAATGCAGGAGCCGGTCGTCTGGGACATCCTCGAAGAAGTCATCCGCGAACACCCGATCATGCTGAACCGCGCGCCGACGCTGCACCGCCTGGGCATTCAGGCTTTCGAACCCTCGTTGATCGAAGGCAAGGCGATCCAGCTCCACCCGCTGGTCTGCGCCGCGTTCAACGCCGACTTCGACGGCGACCAGATGGCGGTCCACGTGCCTCTGTCGCTCGAAGCGCAGATGGAGACGCGCACCTTGATGCTCGCGTCGAACAATATCCTCTCGCCGGCGAACGGCGACCCGATCATCGTTCCGTCGCAGGACATCGTCCTCGGCCTCTACTACGCGACGCGCGAGCGGATCAACGCGAGGGGAGAAGGGATGATCTTCTCGAACATCGACGAAGTCAGTTGCGCGATGCAGACCGGGAACCTCGACATCCACGCGCGCATTTCGGTGCGGATCAGGGAATACGAAAAAGACGGCGACAACGCCTGGCGCGAAAAGCTGACGCGCTACAACACGACGGCGGGGCGCGCGATGCTCTCCGAAATCCTGCCGAAGGGCCTCTCGTTTTCCGTCCTCGACAAGCCGCTCAAGAAAAAGGAGATTTCGCGGCTGATCAACACGGCTTTCCGCCGCTGCGGCCTGAAGGAAACGGTCGTCTTCGCGGACAAGCTGATGCAGAACGGATATCGCCTGGCGACGAGCGCGGGAATCTCGATCTGCTCGGACGACATGCTCGTTCCGACGCAGAAGGCCGAGATCATTTCCATCGCCGAAAAGGAAGTCAAGGAGATCGAAAGCCAATATACCGACGGCTTGGTGACCGACGGCGAGCGCTACAACAAGGTCGTCGACATCTGGGGCCGCACCGGCGACCAAGTGGCCAAGGTCATGATGGAGCAGCTCGGACAGCAGGAAGTCGTCGACCGCCGCGGCAAGAAGGTCAAGCAGGAATCGTTCAACTCGATCTACATGATGGCCGATTCGGGTGCGCGCGGTTCCGCCGCGCAGATTCGCCAGCTCGCCGGGATGCGCGGGCTGATGGCCAAGCCCGACGGGTCGATCATCGAGACGCCGATCACGACGAATTTCCGCGAAGGGCTGAACGTTCTCCAGTACTTCATCTCGACGCACGGCGCGCGCAAGGGCCTCGCCGACACCGCGCTGAAGACGGCCAATTCGGGCTATTTGACGCGCCGGCTCGTCGACGTCACGCAAGACCTCGTCGTCATCGAAGACGACTGCGGTACCGAAAACGGCGTCAGCATGAAAGCGCTGATCGAGGGCGGCGAAGTCGTCGAGCCTCTGCGCGAGCGCATTCTCGGCCGTGTGACCGCGCGCAGCGTCGTCGACCCCGAGACGAACGAAACGCTCATTGAACCCGGCGTTCTTCTCAACGAGGAACTCTGCGACCTGATCGACCAGATGGGGATCGACGAAATCAAGGTGCGGACGCCGCTGACCTGCGAAACGCGCTACGGCCTGTGCGCCAAATGCTACGGACGCGACCTGGGACGCGGTTCGCTCGTCAACGTCGGCGAAGCCGTCGGCGTCATCGCCGCGCAGTCGATCGGCGAGCCGGGGACGCAGCTCACGATGCGGACATTCCACGTCGGCGGCGCCGCGTCGCGCGCGGCGGTGGCGAGCCAGGTCGAATCGAAGAGCCTCGGCGCCGTGCGCTTCATTTCTTCGATGCGCTACGTGACGAGCGCCAAGGGCGAAAAAATCGTCATCACGCGATCGGGAGAACTCGCGATCACCGACGACAACGGACGCGAGCGCGAACGCCACAAAGTTCCCTACGGCGCGACCTTGCAGGTCGCCGACGGGCAACAGTCGAAGGCGGGGACGGTGCTGGCGACGTGGGACCCGCACATGCGGCCGATCATCGCCGAGTACGCCGGTCTCGTGAAGTTCGAAAACGTCGAGGAAGGTGTCACCGTCGCCAAGCAGATCGACGAAGTCACGGGGCTATCCTCGCTCGTCGTCATCGACCCGAAACGCGGCGGCAAGGGGCAGTCGAAGGGCCTGCGTCCGCAAGTCCGGCTCTACAACGCCGACGGCAGGGAAGTCTGCATGCACGGCACGGATCACCCCGTGACGATCACTTTCCAGGTCGGCGCGATCATTACCGTGCTCGACGGGCAGGAGATTTCGGTCGGCGACGTCCTCGCGCGTCTCCCGCAGGAGTCGGCGAAAACGCGCGACATCACCGGGGGCTTGCCGCGGGTCGCGGAACTCTTCGAGGCGCGTACGCCCAAGGACGCGGGCATGCTGGCCGAATACACGGGAACGATGTCCTTCGGGAAGGATACCAAGGGTAAACAGCGCCTGGTGATCGTCGACCTCGAAGGCGTTTCGCACGAATACCTGATTCCCAAGGACAAGCACGTCCTCGTGCACGACGGTCAGGTCGTCAATAAGGGCGAACTGATCGTCGACGGACCGCCCGACCCTCACGACATTCTGCGCCTCCAGGGCGCCGAGGCGCTCGCGGTCTATATCACCGACGAAGTCCAGGACGTCTACCGCCTCCAGGGGGTGAAGATCAACGACAAGCACATCGAAGTCATCGTGCGGCAGATGCTCCGGCGCGTCATCGTCGTCGACCCCGGCGACACGAAGTTCATCAGGGGCGAGCAGGTCGAAAGGGCGCATCTGCTCGACGAGAACGACGCGCTCGCCGAGGACAGGCTGCCTGCGAAGTACGAGCCGGTCCTTCTGGGGATCACGAAGGCTTCCCTGTCGACGGATTCGTTCATCTCCGCCGCGTCTTTCCAGGAAACGACGCGCGTTTTGACCGAAGCGGCGATCATGGGCAAGCGCGACGAACTCAGGGGCCTGAAGGAAAACGTGATCGTCGGTCGCCTGATCCCCGCGGGGACGGGTCTGGCCTACCACAAGATGCGCAAGGGTAGCGCGGTCTTCGGCGCCGACGTGGACGACGACGACGAGACGACCGACGAAGCGGCGGTTGAGACCGCCGCGGCGGCGGGAGAAGGGGGAGAAGAGCTTCCGGAGGCGCCGATGGCTTGACTTAGCGTATTATCGGTCATAGAATTCCGGGTCTTTGTGTTGCAGACCGCGAAATCAACGCCCGCACGCTTTTTGGACCGTGCGGGTTTTCCCCGTGGAGCGCTTGAAATAAAGCGTCGCGGGAATTCAGGATAGAAAAGATGCCAACGATAAATCAACTTGTACGCAAACCGCGCAAGGCGGTGCGCAGCAAGAGCAAGGTGCCCGCGCTTGAAAACTGCCCGCAGAAGCGCGGCGTCTGTACCCGCGTCTATACCACGACGCCCAAAAAGCCGAATTCGGCGCTGCGCAAGGTCTGCAAGGTTCGCCTGACGAACAGCTTCGAAGTGATCTCGTATATTGGAGGCGAAGGCCACAATCTTCAGGAGCACTCGGTCGTTCTGATCCGCGGCGGTCGCGTGAAGGATTTGCCGGGCGTCCGCTACCACACGGTGCGCGGCTCCCTCGATACGCAGGGCGTCAAGGATCGCAAGCAGAGCCGTTCCAAGTACGGAGCGAAGCGCCCGAAGGCGGCGTGATTCGTTTTTCAGGCGGTCGCTTTTCCCGAACGCTCCGCGCCTGCCGAGCGTTCAGGGGAACGGCGCACCGCTTCAAGGTTCAGATGAATTGATTGATTTGAAAGGTTAGTTTATGCCACGTCGTCGCGAAGTGCCAAAACGCGATATTCTGCCGGACCCGAAGTTCGGGAGCATCGATGTTTCCAAGTTTGTCAATACGATCATGATGAGCGGGAAAAAGTCGGTTGCCGAGCGCATCGTATACGGCGCGTTCGACATCATTTCCTCCAAGGCGGGGAAAGACCCGGTCGAAGTTTTCAACCTCGCGGTCGACAACATCAAGCCGCTCGTCGAAGTCAAGAGCCGGCGGGTCGGCGGCGCCAATTACCAGGTGCCGGTCGAAGTGCGTCCGAACCGTCGCATGGCGCTGGCGATGCGCTGGCTGCGCGAGTCGGCGCGCAAGCGCTCCGAAAAATCGATGGATCAGCGCTTGGCCGCCGAAATGCTCGAAGCCTCCGAAAACCGGGGCGGCGCCGTCAAGAAACGCGACGAAGTTCATCGTATGGCCGACGCGAACAAGGCTTTTGCGCACTTCCGCTTCTAAAGATTCATCCGGCAGCAAATTTTGTTCTTTATCACTTCTAAAGGTTTTTGTCGTGGCACGTAAAACTCCCATTGGACGTTATCGCAACATCGGTATCAGCGCGCACATCGATGCGGGAAAGACAACCACTACCGAGCGCATTCTTTACTATACCGGCGTCAATCACAAGATCGGCGAAGTACACGACGGCGCGGCCACGATGGACTGGATGGAGCAGGAGCAGGAGCGCGGGATCACAATCACGTCCGCCGCGACCACGTGCTTCTGGAAGGGGATGGCGAACCAGTTCCCCGAACACCGGATCAACATCATCGATACGCCGGGACACGTCGACTTCACGATCGAAGTCGAGCGCTCGATGCGCGTCCTCGACGGGGCGTGCATGGTCTATTGCGCCGTCGGCGGCGTCCAGCCCCAATCGGAGACGGTTTGGCGGCAGGCGACCAAGTACAAGGTGCCGCGGCTGGCCTTTGTGAACAAAATGGACCGCCAGGGCGCCGACTTCTTCAAGGTCATCGAACAGATGCAAACGCGCCTGAAGGCCAGTCCCGTCCCGGTCGTCATACCGATCGGGCGCGAAGAGCACTTCGAGGGTGTGATCGACCTCATCAAGATGAAGGCGATCCGCTGGGACGACGCTTCGCAGGGGATGAAGTTCGACTATTGCGACATTCCGTCCGCGCTCCTCGCCGAGGCCGAGGAATGGCGCGGGAAGATGCTCGAATCGGCTGCGGAATCGTCCGAAGAACTGATGGACGTCTACCTCGAATCGGGGGACCTGAGCGAAGAGCAGGTCATCGAAGGTCTGCGCGCGCGCACGATCGCGTGCGAAATACAGCCGATGCTCTGCGGGACGGCTTTCAAGAACAAGGGCGTCCAGCGCATGCTCGACGCCGTCATCGATTTTCTGCCCTCGCCGGATGACATTCCTCCGGTCGCGGGGGAGAACGAAAAAGGCCAGCCCGCGACGCGCGAGGCCGCCGACGATGCGAAATTCTCCGCGCTCGCGTTCAAGCTGATGACCGACCCCTACGTCGGGCAACTGACCTTCATCCGCGTCTATTCGGGGGTTCTGAATTCGGGCGACATGGTCTATAACCCCGTCAAGGGGCGCAAGGAGCGGATCGGCCGGCTCTTGCAGATGCACGCGAACAATCGCGAGGAAATCAAGGAAGTCCACGCGGGCGACATCGCCGCGTGCGTCGGCTTGAAAGAAGTGACGACCGGCGAAACGCTGTGCGACCCCTCGTCGGTGATCACACTCGAACGCATGGACTTCCCCGAGCCGGTCATACATATCGCCGTCGAGCCGAAGACGAAGGCCGACCAGGAAAAGATGGGCATCGCGCTCGGGCGTCTCGCGCAGGAAGACCCCTCGTTCCGCGTGCGCTCGGACGAAGAGTCGGGTCAGACGATCATTTCCGGCATGGGCGAACTCCATTTGGAGATCATCGTCGACCGGATGAAACGCGAGTTCGGCGTCGACGCCAACGTCGGCGCGCCGCAGGTCGCCTACCGCGAGTGCATCAAAAAGACCGTCGAGCAGGAAGGCAAGTTCGTCAAGCAGACCGGCGGGCGCGGCCAGTACGGGCACGTCTGGCTCAGGATCGAGCCGAACGAAACGGGCAAGGGCTACGAGTTCATCGACGCGGTCAAGGGCGGCGTCGTCCCGCGCGAATACATCCCCGCCGTCGACAAGGGCTTGCAGGATTCGATCAAGAGCGGCGTTCTCGCCGGCTTCCCCGTCGTCGACGTCAAATTCACGCTCTTCGACGGCTCGTATCACGACGTCGATTCGAACGAAAACGCCTTCCGCCAGGCGGCGGCGGCGGCTTTCAGGGAAGGCGTGAAAAAGGCCGCGCCGACGCTTCTGGAGCCGACGATGTCGGTCGAGGTCGAGACGCCCGAAGAATACATGGGTAACATCATGGGCGATCTTTCGAGCCGACGCGGGATCGTCCAGGGGATGCAGGACCTGCCGTCGGGGACCAAGGCGATCCGCGCGGAAGTCCCGCTCGCCGAGATGTTCGGCTACGCGACGACGGTCCGTTCGCTTTCGCAGGGACGCGCAACGTATTCGATGGAATTCAAACATTATGTCGAAGCGCCGAAAAACGTCGCTGAGGCCGTGATCAACAAGAAGTAATTTTGCATTCGAGGACTCTAAATGGCTAAGGCAAAATTTGAGAGGACGAAGCCGCACGTCAACGTAGGGACGATCGGGCACGTCGACCATGGGAAGACGACGCTGACGGCGGCGATGACGGCGATACTGGCGAAGAAATA
>JAISDL010000135.1 GCA_031264825.1 Accumulibacter sp.
GACGAAGTCCTCGTCGCCGAAAAAGGAGGGCGCGCGGTCGCGTACCGCGAGGAAGACGGCGCGCGCATCATGAAATCGGCGGAAATCACCGTCCGCGTCGACTTGGGGCGCGGCCAAGCCGCCGCAAAGGTGTATAGCTGCGACCTGTCCTACGATTACGTGCGGATCAACGCGGATTACCGGAGCTGATCATAAAGGCCGCCGGCCTTCTGTCTCCTGTCTTGCGCCGGCCCTCTTCATGACTTTCGGATCATACGGCGGCGGCGCGCTTCAAAGAGGCAAACACCGGCAGCGACCGAGACGTTGAGGCTTTGCACCGCGCCGGTCATCGGGATCGCGACGCATTGGTCGCAGATCTCGCGCGTCAAGCGCCGCAGTCCGTCACCTTCGGCGCCGAGCACCCACGCAACGGCGTCGGGCCACTCCGCCGCATACAGGGTCTCTTCGGCTTTTCCGTCGGCGCCGACGACCCAAATACCGCGTTCCTTCAATTCGCGCAGCGTTCGCGCGAGATTCGTTACCGTGATATACGGCACGGTCTCGGCCGCGCCGCTCGCCGCCTTGACCGCCGTCTGCGTCAGCCCGACGGCGCGATCCTTGGGGGCGATCACGGCGTGCGCGCCCACGCCGTCGGCGACGCGCAAACACGCGCCGAGATTGTGCGGGTCCTGAATGCCGTCGAGCACGAGCAAAAACGCGGGTTCTTCGATCGTATCGAGAACGTCGTCAAGAAAAACGGGGCGCCCGTCGGCCTCGACGCGCGCGACGACTCCTTGATGGCGAGCGTTCGCGCCGGACATTCCTTCGAGCTTCGCCGCGTCGACGGAGACGACGCGGCATCCACTCGCTTCTGCGAGTTTCAGAAGGTCGCGGACGCGCGAATCCTGCCGCGCCGCGTCGATGAAAACCTCGCGCACGCTCGCGGGCTTGTGGCGCAGACGCGCAAGGACGGCGTGAAATCCGTGAATGAAGCGTAAATTCGGCATCGTCAGGGCGGTGTAAGTTCTGGAAAATGAGCTTTGGTCTTTGGAAAACGCCGATTACTGGAAGATCATTTTTGACGTACAAGAACGTAGTAAGCATAACGATTCTTGCCGATTTTCTCAATTGTCCCGTCGTACGTCATCTCGCGTAGCAAAGCTCTTATGCGACCATCGCTGAGTCCTATGATTTCTGCTAAATCTTTTACTCTTGCTTGTCCGTGTCGCTCTAAAAATGTGACGACCGCTCGCTTTCTGTCGACCATCGCGGCCGATTGGCGACCGATTGGCGACCGATTGGCGGCCGATTGGCGGCCGATTGGCGGCTGACTGGTGGTCGATTGGCGGTCGATTGCTGGCCGATTGGCGACCGATTGGCGGCCGATTGGCGGCCGATTGGCGACCGATTGGTGACCGATTGAAGTTTTAGGAACAGTTCTTTTGAATGTGACCTTGAAAAATCCTGAGAGTTCAAATACTGGTTCGGCGATGTTTGCTTCCTTTGCCGCTTTTTTCATGCGCACGATTCCGGTACCCATCTGTTCAATGTAATCGGCGCGATAAAGCATACTGGCAATGATGGGATTTCGCGTAATACTGACCGAACCAAAGTTTTCGCGAGTAATGCCTTTGCAAACCCCTCCCGGACTCGCAATGTCTACACGGTCATCATAAATTTCCACCATGACCCTCGCGCCTTTTTCAAAATAGTCGCGATGGCATACGGCGTTGACGACGGCTTCGCGGAGTGCGTCCTCGGGAAGTTCGAGTATGTTCTCGCGCCGCACTGTTTCGATCTTGAAACTCAGGCGGAGATGCTTTTTCAGGAAAACCATTACGTCGTCCACATTGCTGAGCATATCGCCGTTAAGCTCTTTGGCATCTATGATATATGCCTTGTCCGTACCTTTGTACAGAGCGCAGACGATGCCTGCGTGGCGGAATGTCACATCCTCGCCATTCGTTCTGAAAAACAGCGCCCCGGCATTTGTGAAACATAGTTTTCCGCCAGTCGTCCCGGCGCAGTTGAGATTCTTGAGAATGGCGGTTCGGTCGAGAACGTCGCTAATTTCGGCAAGCCCGATATACCGTTTGTAGGCACTCTCATTGAACCGTATTGCCACGGGCAAATCCTCACGGATCATTTCATCATACCTGATCCTGCCTTCGTTCTGAAAAAACTCGATGATGCTGTCGCGTTCCAATTTTTGCGAATTGGGACCGGATCGCAGATAGAAGCCTTGTGAGCAGGAATAGGGCTTTCGGTCGCCTTCCGGTACAGTAATGACAATTACGTTGTTGGAAAGCACATCGAACTTCACTTTCAGTTGTGGCTCGATTTTATTGAGAGTGTCCTGGATACGAGAGCGAGCGGTGTTGCTTACGTCTGTTCCGACTACCCGCCCGCTGTCATCGACGCCGATGAAGACTCTACCGCCGGAAGCATTTGCAAAAGCGCAAACTTCTGGTGGAAGCGATTTATCCGGGCTTCTTTTGAATTCAACCGTGTAGCTTTCGCCCTCGCTTAGAATGATATCCAAATCATTGATCACTTGAAGCCCCATCGTGGTGAGCGGTCATTCCCCGTAGCACAGGAAGTTTTTCCTTTCGCATTGGTTTCCCTGTTCACAGTTGGGACCCTGTTCTGGAAAAACTTATCAGTTTCGGCGTTTTCGTCAAGGTATCTGTGTACTTCGCAAGGAGGGCATTTTCGCAGATTGGACAACTCAACGGGAGGTTGAGCATGGTTTCTTAAAGTGTTTTCGCGCGAGTTTTCCCCGCCGGCGTTTTTTCCGGCGCGCGCGCGGATTGTGCGGAGCGCGGCGGGTAGCCCGCGGCGCGCGGGTCGGCGAGGACGAAGTCGATCCGGCCGCTTTCGAGGTCGGCGCGGACGAGCCGAACCTTGAGCCGGTCGCCGAGCCGGTAGCGCTGTCTGCTCCGCTCGCCGAGCATCTGGTGCTTTGTCGCGTCGAAGTGAAAGTAATCCTCGCCGAGTTCGGATACGTGCACGAGGCCTTCGACGTAAATCCCGTCGAGCGCGACGAAAACGCCGAACGGGACGACGCCGGCGATCGTTCCGTCGAAATCTTCGCCGATGCGGTCACGCATGTAATAGCACTTGAGCCAGTTCGTGACGTCGCGCGACGCTTCGTCGCCGCGCCGTTCGGTCATCGAGCAGCGAAGGCCGATTTCGTCGAGTTTCCCCGGCTTGTAGCGCGCGCCGTCGAGCGCGGCCTTGATCGAGCGGTGGACGATGAGGTCGGGGTAACGCCGGATCGGCGAGGTAAAGTGCGTGTAGCGTTCGTAAGACAGGCCGAAGTGCCCCGCGTTTTCCGGGCTGTAGACGGCTTGGCGCAGGGAACGAAGCATGACCGTCTGGAGGAGTTCGGCGTCGGGGCGCGTCCTGGTTTTCTCCAGGAGTTTCACGTAATCCTTCGCGGTCGGCGCGTCGCCTCCCGTCAGGGCGAGTCCGAATTCTTTGAGAAAGCCGCGCAGTCCTTCGAGTTTTTCGGGCGTCGGCCCCTCGTGGATGCGGTAGAGACAAGGGGAGCGGTGCTTTTCGAGGAACTCCGAGGCACAGACGTTCGCCGCAAGCATGCATTCTTCGATCAGGCGGTGCGCGTCGTTCCGGAAAACCGGGACGATTTCCGCAATTTTTCCCTGGTCGTCGAAAATCATTTCGGTCTCGACCGTCTCGAAGTCGATCGCGCCGCGTTTGGCGCGCGCTTTCTTCAATGCCTGAAAAACGTCGTGGAGCGTCTGGAGCGTGGGTCGCGTCTCGGCGGGGATCGTATCGTCGGCCCCCGGCGCGCCCGAAAGCCAAGCCCAGACTTTGTCGTAGGTCAGGCGCGCTTTTGAGCGGAAAACCGCGGGATAAAATGAAAACGCGCCGATCGCTCCGCTCGCGCCGATCTCCATGTCGCAGACCATCGCGAGCCGATCAACGTCGGGATTGAGCGAGCACAGCCCATTCGAGAGTTTTTCGGGCAGCATCGGGATGACCCGGCGCGGGAAATAAACGGAATTCCCACGATTCTCCGCCTCGCGGTCGAGCGCGGAGCCGGGACGGACGTAGTGGCTGACGTCGGCAATCGCGACGACGAGCCGCCAGGCGCGCCCCTTTTTCTCGGCAAAGACGGCGTCGTCGAAGTCGCGCGCCGATTCACCGTCGATCGTAAGCAACGGGAGCGCACGCAGGTCTTTCCGGTCTTTCAGATCGCCCTTCGCGATTTTTGCGGGAATCGCCTTGGCTTCCTCCTGAACGTCCTTGGGGAAGAGGAAGGGCAACTTGTGCTTTCGCAACGCGATCTCGATTTCCATTCCGGAATCGGCGTAATCGCCGAGGACTTCGACGACGCGCCCGATGGGCTGCGAGTGCCGCGAGGGCGGCTCGATGATCTCGACCATCACGACCTGAGCGTCCTTGAACTTCCGCCTTCTGTCCGGCGGAATCAGAATATCGTGGCTGATCCGGCGGTTTTCTGGAACGACGACCGTGATCCCGTGCCCAGCACGGACGCGCCCGACGATCCGCGTGTTCGTCCGCTCGAGAATCTCGACGATCTTGCCTTCCCTCCGTCCGCGGCGATCGACTCCGCTCGCGCGCGCCAACACGCGGTCTTCGTGCAGGACCTCGGACATTTGCTTGGGGTTGAGGAATAAATCCTCGCTGCCGTCGTCGGGAACAAAAAAGCCGTAACCGTCGGGGTGGCCTTCGACGTGTCCGGCGATCAGGCTGGCGCGCTCCGGCAGGATGTACGCGCCCTTGCGGTTTCGCATCAACTGCGCGTTGCGTTCCATCGCCGAAAGGCGCAACAGAAAGCCCTCGTGCTCCGCCTTCGTTACGTCGAGCAGAGCGCAGAGCCGGTCGAAATCCGTCGGCTTCCCCTGCTCGGCAAGCGTCTGGACGACGTACTCGCGCGACGGGAGCGGATGCGCGTAGCGCTGCTCTTCACGTTGCAGAAAAGGATCTTTTTTACGGATATTCGAGAGCTTTTTTATTGACATTTTCAGGGTTTCCTTTAGAATTTCGGCCTTCCCGTCGATGCCCAGGTGGCGAAATTGGTAGACGCGCCAGGTTCAGGTCCTGGTGGTGGCAACACTGTGGGGGTTCGAGTCCCTTCCTGGGCACCAAGGTTTTTCAATAGACGCACGTCTCTCGTTTCCTCAATTCATTCGCGTGGCGCTGATTCAAGACCCAAGGTTTTCGCCTGTCGCTCGGCGTAAAGTTTCGTGGCGCTGGAAACGGCAATCTTTCGAGCGTCGATAATCTCTTTTTCGTCGTCGTCGAGTCGGGATTTATCCATATTGTCGAGCCGCGCAAGATGGCTTGCGAGCGCTTGGCGCGCCTCGTCGAAGGGTAGGCCCCCCTTGCGATTTTTCGGTAAACTGTGCCCCTCGTCGATCGTGCGGTACTTGTCCGGGTTGGCTACGATATCGATGTGCCGCTCGATGACCGCGACCTCGCCGATCGCTGCCTTCAGGCTGCTATTCATGGCGCGGCTGTTGGCGTAACGGTCCAGGTCGCCTTCGACGATTCCCCGTTCGCTTGCAACGATCAAAGACAGGTCGCCGCTTTGCCCGATTTCACGAAGATGTTCCAACAATTTTTTTCGAGCGGCCTGCAAACCCTTGGCAGCACGGGTCGCCCTGAGCCTTGCCACAGAGCTTTCTTCTACGACAAGAAGCCGGTTGAGCCTTTCAAGAAAACCATTCGTCATGGTGTGTCCAGCCAGCCGGCGCCATAGAGTGCATCCGCATGCGCTGTGCGAAGCCCCTTGTCCCGGATAAATTGCCCACCCAGGCGTCTTTTGAGGCCCATCAGAGATTGCGGCGTCAACTCGGCAAGCGCTAGCCAGGCCCAGGCGGTTTCTTCATCTCCCGCGCCCCCCGCTTCGGTGGATTCGGCAAGATAGACGAGTTCGATCCCGCCTTC
>JAISDL010000173.1 GCA_031264825.1 Accumulibacter sp.
ACCGTCACCATCGCCTGGTCTTCGATGCGCTGCCGCGTGATGACCGTGACCGACTGCGGCGTCTCATGAATCGCAAGCGGCAACTTGGTCGCCGAACTCATCGACCGCGTCGTATAAGAACCCGTGCCTTCGGTCGTCTCGGAAACCGCACTCTCGGTAACGGTTACGACGGGAAGTTCCGCCTCTCGCGCCTGCTCCTGTGCAAGCGCTGTGCACGAGGCGAGCGAGAGCGCACCAAAATATGCGAGGCGAGTAATCCCCCCCCCCCTATTTTATGTCTTATATATTTTATCTTTATTAATACATTTTCCATCAAACCACTCCCCTTTATCGATCAATTTTGAAAAACCACACCGAAACCGCTTCCTTTTCAGAAGCTGTTCCGTCGCGGCCATCCCCCAGCCCACCTCATTCCCTTTCCAGTTCGCGCTGGGTTGACTTCGCCTTGCGGCAGGTAAATACCATCCAGCGCTCGTGCTTCTTTAAGCGTGAGTAAACTGGAAAAGGAATAAGGCCAATGGCGTTTCGCCACTCTACTCCCGAAACCAAGTAATGTAAACGATAATTAATATCGTTATTATTTTCAGTGTTGCTTTAAGCCGATTCTTTAACGATCGCCTCGCCCCTGCCGTAGCGTTTATGCAAGGTACGACACGCTCCGCGCGTAGCAACGCAGGACAGGGGACGGAAAAAATCCCGCATTCCGCCCTTCTCCCCTCGCCTTCCGAACCCGAAAAATCGAGAAGGCGCGGCGGTGCGTCGCGCATCCTGTCGTATAATCAAAATTCTCATTTCGGAATCGGAAAACGTGACCCGCGACGGGTGTGCCGCGACTACGCAACGGGAACAATTCATGACCAAAAAGTCTCTTCTGCCGATCGGCAACCCATATTACGAAAACGTGCCGGAATACATGACCGAGGTCTATGACTGGGCTTACGTCAATCCGAGGAACGCGGGGTGGCTCGACAACAACTGGGTCGTCCGCATTCTGCTGTTTTTCAACGACCAGCGCCTGATGCGCGCCTATCTGAACGAAGTCACGGAAGGGGCGCGGGTCTGGCAGGTCGCGCACGTCTATGGCGAGCTTGTCCGGCGCGTCGCGCGCAAGGTCGGCCCGAAGGGCGCGTTTCTCGTAACCGACGTCACGCCAGTGCAGGTCGAGCACGCCAAAATCAAGCTCGCCGGGATCGACTGGGCGCGGGCCGTTCGCGCCGACGCGGGCGATTATTCGCCGGACGGCGAGGAATTCGACGTGATTTGCAGTTTTTTCCTGCTCCACGAAGTGCCGGAAGCGAAGAAGATCGCGGTCGTCAACAATATGCTCCGCCATCTCGCCAAGGGGAAGAAGCTCGTTTTTGTCGATTATTACAACCCGAAGCCGTGGCAGCCGATCCGCTATATCCTGAAAGTCGTCAATCACTTCCTCGAACCCTTCGCCGAAGCGCTGTGGAAAAAGGAAATCCGCGATTACGCGGACGATGCCGACCGCTACGTCTGGCGCCAGAAGACTTTCTTCGCCGGGGTTTATCAATGCGTCGTCGTTGAGCACAAGGACTGAAGCGGGGATAATCCCAAGGAGGATGAAAACCATGCGGACGAAACGTCGTTTGAGCGCGTCGGGCGCCCTGATGAATTTGGCGCTTTTTCTGGCTTTCGCATCGCCGGCGTGGGCGACGGACGTCGGGATCGCGGGGATATTTCCCGGAAAAGCGCTCCTGACGATCAACGGCGGCCCGCCGCGTATCGTTGCTGTCGGCGCGGTCGCCGACGGCGTCAAGGTCGTCTCGATCCTCGGAGACACGGTCACTCTTGAATTCGACGGCGGGACGCGCGTCATGCGCGTCGGGCAGAATGTCGCCGCGCAGCGTTCGACGAGCACACGGCAGACCGCGATCCTGACGGCGGATGCGCGAGGCCATTTCATGACGACAGGCTACATCAACGGCGTGTCGGTGCGCTTCATGGTCGATACCGGCGCGTCGATGATCGGCATCGGCGCGTCAGACGCGCACCGTCTCGCGCTCAACACGATCAACGGCGAGCGTGGCATGGCGAGCACGGCGAACGGAACCGCATACGTCACACGGATCAAGCTCGACTCGGTTCGCGTCGGCGACATTACCGTAAACGGCGTCGACGCGCTCGTGCATGAAACCAACATTCCTTTCGTACTCCTCGGCATGAGTTTCCTGAACCGGATGGAAATGGTGCGCGACGGCGGAACGATGACGCTGAAAAAACGTTTTTGAACACCATGAAAATCGCCATGCCTTCCGAATCCTGTGAATCCTGCGAACCTTCCGATTCCTCCGGTTCGTCTGCTTCATCGCATGCGTCGGGTAGACCGCCCTGCCCTTCCTTTCCGGTCGACCTCGAATATCTACGCGCGGCGCTTTTGAAAGACCCCGGAACCGAGGAGAGAATCGGCGGTCACGGATGGGACGACGAAAACGCCGAAAGCGTTGAAAACAGCCGGAAGCTCGTCCCCGCGTCGATCATGTTTCCGATCGTCCTGCGCGACGATGAGCCACACGTCCTCTTTACGCGCCGCACCGACCACCTGAGGGACCATCCCGGGCAGATCTGCTTTCCGGGCGGACGCGCCGACCCCGGTGACGCTTCCGCCGCGGATACCGCGATCCGCGAGGTGTGGGAGGAAACGGGGATATCCGCCGACCGGGTCGAGGTCATCGGCTACCTGCCCGACCGCTGGACGATCACGGGTTTCAGGATCACGCCCGTCGTCGCCCTCGTCCGACCGCCGTTCGAACTCAAGCCCGACGCCTTTGAAGTCGCCGACATTTTCGAAGCCCCGCTCGCCTTTCTCCTCGATTTGGCGAACCACCGCGTCACGCTGGTGCCGGGTTCGGCGCGTTCGCTCGTTTCCATCCCCTACGGCGAGCGCAATATTTGGGGCGCGACGGCGGGGATCATCCACGCATTTTCGAAGCGTCTAGCCGCGGGCTTTCCACGATAATCCAGAATATCCAACCGCAGTTTCAGTAAACCAGAAAAGCCTCGCGCTCGTCCCGCCAGCGCATTTCGTCGGCGCTTGCTGCGCGGTCGAGGTCTTCCGGCGTCGCTTCCGGGTCGTCGACCCACTCGCGCAGCAGCGTCCCGCCGTTGATCAGGTCGATCGCGAGGCGATCGCGCTCGTATTCGTAGGGGAAATCGCGCCACAGCGCGTAATCGGGGTAAAGCCGCCGCAGAGCCTTGAACGCGAGCGCTTGCAGCCGCCAGGGGCGAAAGTCGGGAGGGCTGTAATGCGGCGCTTCGACGTGAATTTGAACACCGTGACACAACGCTCCGGCGTGTTTGTGAAAAACCGGCTCGAAGACGGTCTCGCGCAGACGGCAACCGCTCGTCCAATCGGGGGCGAGTGCGGCCATTTCGTCGAGCATCCGTCGGGCGTCGAGGTCGGGCGCGCCGAAGCCTTCGAGCGGGCGCGTCGTCCCGCGCGCTTCCGAGAGCGTCGTGCCTTCGAGCATGACCGTGCCGGGGTAACAACGCGCCATCGATACATTCGGCGCGTTCGGGCTCGGATTGACCCACGCGCGCTCTCCGACCGGCCAGCCGTACCCCGGTGCGGCGTCCGGCGACCAGCCGCGCATCGGAACGACCGTCAGGTCGAGGTCGAGCTTCAGGTGAGCGACGAACCAGCGCGCGAGTTCACCGAGCGTGAGGCCATGCCGCATCGGCAGCGGGCCGGCGCCGACGAAGCTCTCCCAACCCGCCTGGAGCAGCGTGCCCTCGACCGGGCGTCCGACGGGATTCGGCCGGTCGAGCACGCAGACGGGTTTCGCGTACCTGGCCGCGGCTTCGAGCAGGTAGCGTAGCGTCGTGATGAAGGTATAGATACGGCAGCCCAAGTCCTGGAGGTCGATCAGCAGCGCGTCGAAGCTCGCCATCATTTCGGGCGTCGGGCGCCGCGTTTTGCCGTAGAGGCTGAAGACCGGAATCGAGTGGACCGGGTCGAAAAAATCGTCCGATTCGACCATATTGTCCTGCTTGTCGCCGCGCAGGCCGTGCTGCGGCCCGAACGCGGCGGAAAGGCGAATCCCCGGCAGCGCCGCGAGCGCATCGAGCGCGTGCGTCAGGTTTTCCGTGACCGACGCCGGGTGCGCGACGAGCGCGATGCGTTTTCCGGCCAGAGGCTTTCGCCATTCTACTTCTTCGATGAAACGGTCGAGTCCGAAACGAAGGCTGGACATGAGGCGCTTTCTGAATCAATCGGAAGTGTTGAAAATTAAAGGGATCGGCGAAACTGGAAATTCAATCAATTCAACCCCTCCCGGGTTCGCAAAGGAAACCGTCGCGGCGGTGAAAGTCGGGACGTTCGCCCGCATGGTGAAGCGCCCAGTAGGTCAAACCGCCGGGGGTCTCGACGACGGCCGAGAGGCCGACCCGCATCGCGTCGGAAAAAGCCGCGCCGTCACTGTACGCGACGACGGCGCGGAGTTCCAGCAACGGCGGTCGGAGTCTGGTGCTGATCTTCGGCGCTTCCACAGGGGCGTCCGCGCGCCCTTGGCGATAGTCGGAAAAATCGTAGACCGCCCAATCGCCGGACGGGGAAAAATTGAATTCGCGGTAATCGCTCCGATTCGCCGACGCGAGAAAGGCTTCAAAACACGTGTGTTCCCAAAGCCGATCGGCGCGCCTCGGCGTACGTTCCGCGCGGTACGCGCGAAACGGGAAAAGCGGTGCGAGGAAGGTAAACGCGGCGCCTTCGGCGCGTAACAAATAACGAAATTCCCAAGCGCCCGTCCTCAAACGGTCACACGCCGCTTCGAGCGACACGAGTTCCGAAGGCGGTGCGCAGGGGTGGCGGACGAGAGCGTGCATGGGCGTCGGAAGATTTGAACTGTGGGAATGTCGGGATTTTAAGGAATTTCGCCCCGCGGTGCGGAGCCGCCTCGAGATTTTTCGCAAATATGGAAAATATATGCCGTCATTGACACACGGGCAAAAGTTGAAGATACTTGCAGATTATTCAGAATTTCCAGGACACTCTCCGATGGTTTTTCTC
>JAISDL010000201.1 GCA_031264825.1 Accumulibacter sp.
CAAGCACCCCCCTTGGTGCCTCTAACTCGGAGGTCGGTGAATCACTGGCAATGTTTCATTATACGGGGTGGCGCCGATTCGCGCCATGATCGTTGGGCTGAACGAATGTGAAGCCCAACGTTTCCGGGGCGGGTTGAAAAAGCGATTACCGGCGGCGAAACCGCCGCTAACTGATCTGATTCCTGATTCCTGACATCTGATTCCTGATAGGCGCGCCGTGCCCACATACACCCTTTGTCCTATGACAATCCCAATTCATCCCAGATCGCGTCGACACGCCGTTTCGTTTCAATATCGGCGACGATCGGCCTTCCCCATCCGCGCTGCGTTTCGCCGTCCCGTTTGTTCGTCGCGTCGATCCCCATCTTGCTGCCGAGTCCCGCGACCGGCGAGGCGAAGTCGAGGTAATCGATCGGCGTATTCTCGACGATCAGCGTGTCGCGCGCCGCGTCGACGCGCGTACTGATCGCCCAGACGACTTCCTTCCAGTCCCGCACGTCGATGTCGTCGTCGGTGACGATGATGAATTTGGTATACATGAACTGCCGCAGGAAGCTCCAGACGCCGAACATCACGCGGCGCGCGTGGCCGGGGTATTCCTTTCGGATCGAGACGACGGCGACGCGGTACGAGCACGCTTCGGGCGGCAGATAGAAGTCGACGATCTCGGGAAATTGTTTTTGCAGGAGCGGGATGAAGACTTCGTTGAGCGCGACGGCGAGCACCGACGGTTCGTCGGGCGGTTTGCCGGTGCAGGTGCTGTGGTAGAGCGCGTCGCGGCGCGTCGTGATGCGCTCGACGGTAAAGACGGGGAAACGCGCGCGCTCGTTGTAGTAGCCCGTATGGTCGCCGTAGGGGCCTTCGAGCGCGGTTTCCGCGGGGTCGACGAAGCCTTCGAGGACGATTTCAGCAGTCGCGGGGACGTGCAGCCCCTTTTGCGACTCGCCGACGCACGCGGCGAGTTCGGTTCTTTCGCCGCGCAGGAGGCCGGCGAACTGATATTCGGAAAGCGTATCGGGGATCGGCGTCACGGCGGCGAGCAGCGTCGCCGGGTCGGCGCCGATCGCGACGGCGACGGGGAAGGGTTTCCCCGGCGCGTTCCGGCAATGCGCGGCGAAGTCGAGCGCGCCGCCGCGATGCGGCAACCAGCGCATGATGAGCTTGTTCGGCGCGAGCACCTGTTGCCGATAAATCCCGACGTTCTCGCGCGGCTTGTCCGGCCCGCGCGTGACGGTCAGACCCCAGGTGATCAGCGGCGCGGCGTCTTCGGGCCAGCAGTGCTGGATCGGAAAGCGCGACAAGTCGACGTCGGCGCCTTCCACGACGATTTCGTGGCACGGCGCCGACGAGACGATTTTCGGCGGCATGTTCAGCGCCTGCTTCAGGAGAGGCCATTTTGCCAGCGCGTCTTTCAATCCGGCGGGGGGTTCGGGTTCCTTGAGCGACGCGAGCACGCGACCGAGCGCCCGGAGCGCGCGCGGGTCGCCTGCCTCGGCGTCGTCGATCGCGTCGATGCCGAGCGCGACGCGGCGCGGCGTCCCGAAAAGATTGGCGACGATCGGGTGCGAGGAATTTTTCGGTTTTTCAAAAACGACGGCCGGACCGCCGGCGCGCAGGACGCGGTCGCAAATTTCGGTGACTTCGAACTTCGGGTCGACTTCGACGCGGACGCGCTTCAGTTCACCCAGGGCTTCGAGCTTCGAGAGAAAGGCGCGCAGGTCGCGGCAGGCCACGGTTCAGAAATACAACTGCCGCAGGTAGTCGAGCGCGATCCCCGCGAAGACGCAGGCGCCGATCCAGTTATTGTGCCGGAATGCCTTGAAGCACTTTTCCGGGTCGCGATCCCTGATCAGCGTGAAATGGTAAAGCGCCGCGACGCTCGCCGCGCCGATCCCGACGTAGTAGGGCCATCCGCGGTACAAGGTCTGTCCGATCCAGGCGAGCAGGCCGAGCATGGCGGCATAACACGCCATGACGAACTTCACGTCGAAGCGTCCGAAGGTGATCGCCGAGGTCTTGACGCCGATCTTGAGGTCGTCTTCGCGGTCGACCATCGCGTATTCGGTGTCGTACGCGAGCGTCCAGAAAACGCTGGCGACGAGGAGGTACCAGCAGGTTTTGGGGAGCGCGTCCGTCTGCGCCGCGTACGCCATCGGGACGCCGAAACCCAGCGCGACACCGAGGTAAAGTTGCGGGAGCGAGAGGAAGCGCTTCGTCAGCGGGTAGGTCGCCGTGAGAAAGAGCGCGACGAACGCCAGGCAGATCATCGTGAGGTTTTTGAAGCACAGGACGAGCGAGAACGAGAGCGTCAGGAGGACGGCGCAGATGGAAAGCGCTTCCCTTGTCGAGACCTTTCCCGTTACGAGCGGCCGGTCGCGCGTCCGCGCGACGCGCGCGTCGAAGTCGCGGTCCATGAGGTCGTTCATGATGCACGCGGCCGAACGCATCATCACGGCGCCGAGGATGAATATCCAGACGACCATCGGGTCGGGCTGTCCGCCGGCGGAAATCCACAGCGCCCAGAGTGTCGGCCACACCAGGACAAGGACACCGGTCGGCTTGTCGAGCCGCATCAAGCGTTCGTATTGATCGATACGCTCGACCAGTCGCTGAGTATCTTTCATGCGGGCATTCTACCAATCGCCGCCAAACTTCCCGGCGCGGGTCGGCTCGGCGGTTGCTTTCCTCGGATTAGCGGTGTTTTCAGGAGACGGGAGACAGAGGTCAGGAGACAGAGAGGTCAGAGGCTATAGGTTGGGCTGAATGCAATGAAGCCCAACAATTGGGCACGGCGCGCCGTGCCCCTACAATATCCGCGCACCGTCACAACCGCTTTTGCGAGAATGATACCCGTCCCATTGGGCGTAGCTCAGCCCATATATCGAACCTATGCAGGATCCGTCTCCTGTTTCCTGTTTCCTGTCTCCTGATCCCTGCTACGCCCGCAACATCTCCTCGCGGCTCCCCATCCAGCGCTTCAAATGGCGTTCGACGCGGTCGGGCGACTCGCGGAGCATTTTTTCAGCCGTCATGCGCGCGGATTCGACGAGGTCGGCGTCGGTTTCGAGGTCGGCGTAGCGGAGCATCGGGACGCCCGACTGGCGGTTGCCGATGAATTCCCCGGGCCCGCGCAGCCTCAGGTCTTCACGGGCGATCACGAAGCCGTCGGAATTTTCAAAAATGACTTTCAGGCGCTCGCGCGCCGCCGTCGAGAGCGGCGACTGGTAGAGGAGGACGCAGACCGAGTCGCGCGCGCCCCTGCCGACGCGCCCGCGCAACTGGTGGAGCTGCGCAAGCCCGAAACGCTCGGCGTGCTCGACGATCATCAAACAGGCGTTCGGCACGTCGACGCCGACCTCGATGACCGTCGTCGCGACGAGCACGTCGATTTCACCCGCCGAAAACGCGCGCATCGCCGCGTCTTTTTCGCCGCCCTTCTGCCGCCCGTGGACAAGCCCGACGCGCAACCCGTCGAATTCTTCCGACAGCGCCGCGTAGGTATCGAGCGCGGTTTGAAGCTCCAGTTTTTCCGATTCTTCGATCAGCGGGCAGACCCAGTACGCCTGCCTGCCGTCGGAAACCGCCGCGCGGACGCGCTCGACGACCTCGCCGCGCCGCGCGTCCGAGACGAGCTTCGTCACGATCGGCTTGCGCCCCGGCGGCAGTTCGTCGAGAACCGAAACGTCGAGGTCGGCGTAGTAGGTCATCGACAGCGTACGCGGGATCGGTGTCGCCGACATCATCAACTGGTGCGGCGGCGTCGCGTCGTTCGCGGCATTCCTGGCATTCGCACCCTTCGCGCGCTCGCCCTTCTTTCGCAGTTCGAGCCGCTGCGCGACGCCGAAGCGGTGCTGCTCGTCGATGATCGCCAGACCGAGCCGGGAAAAATCGACCTCCTCGCGGATCAGCGCGTGCGTTCCGACGACGACCTGCGCGTCGCCGGCGGCTTGTTTGCGCGAAGCCTCTTTCTCCGATTTTTTCTGGCTTCCGGCGAGCCAGACGACCTGGACGCCGAGCGGTTCGAACCAGGCTTTCAATTTGAGAAAGTTCTGCGCCGCCAGAATTTCGGTCGGCGCCATGAAAGCCGCCTGGGTGCCCGCTTCGACCGCCTGACAGATCGCCAGCGCCGCGACGATCGTCTTTCCGCTCCCGACGTCGCCCTGCAAGAGGCGCTGCATCGGAAAGGTTTGCGCGAGGTCGGCGCGTATTTCGGCGACGGCGCGCGCTTGCGCGGCCGTGAGCGTAAACGGCAGGGACGCGAGCAGACGCTCTGCCAAAGCTCCCTCCGAGGCAAGCGCGGGCGCGCCTTTTTGACGCCGCGCGAGGTAGGCGCGCCGCAAGGAGAGCTGCTGCGCGAGCAGTTCGTCGAATTTGACGCGGCGCCACGCCGGGTGCGAACGTGTCTGCAAGGCGGTCTCATCCGCCCCCGGCAGCGGCGCGTGGAGCAGACGCAAGGCGTCGGCATACGCGGGCAGGCGCGGAGGCAACGCAGCCGAATCGAGGCATTCGGAAAGGTCGGCGCTCCCGAGCGCACGCGCGATGAGGCGGCGGAGCGCGGCTTGCGAAACGCCCGCCGTCGTCGGGTAGATCGGCGTCAGCGCGCGCGCAAGTGCTTCGTTTTCACCGACGCTCCGATAGCGCGGGTGGACGATCTCCGGACCAAAATAGCCCACGCGAAGCTCGCCGAAAACGCGCAGCGTCTTCCCCCGGTCGCGCGCCTCCTCGAACTGCCGCGTTTGACTCGCGTAAAAATTGAGGAAGCGCAGGACGAGGTCCCCGGTCGAATCCGCCGCCCTTACGACGAGTTGGCGGCGCGGACGGAATTGAATCGAAACGTCGAGCACCCGGACTTCGAACTGGAGCGGCGCACCCGAGAGCGCGTCGGCGATTTTCGTCAGCGTCGTTTCGTCTTCGTAACGGATCGGCAAATGCAGTACGAGGTCGTCCGACCGCGAGAGGCCGAGTTTGCGGAGCTTGGCTTTCAGAGCGGGCGGCGCGTCAATCTCGTCGGCGGCGTGCATCGGCTCCCGGGAACCCCTGTTGAACAGCGATTTTCTCCATTCGGAAGGGCGACGCGACGCCGCGCTCCTCCTCGCGCGTCATTCGGGCAAAACCAGCACCGCCTCGGCTTCGACGAGCGCCTTGCGCGGCAGCGTAGCCACGCCGACCGCCGCGCGCGCGGGGAAAGGCTCGGAAAAATAACGCGCCATCGCTTCGTTGACCTTCCCGAAGTTCTCCATATCGGTGAGGTAGATATTGAGCTTGACGACGTCGGCGAGCGCGCCGCCCGCCGCTTCGGCGACGGCTTTCAGGTTTTCAAAAACGCGGGCGACCTGCGCGTCGATTCCGTCGACGAGTTGCCCGGTCGCCGGGTCGAGGCCGATCTGCCCCGAGAGATACACGGTACCGCCAGCCTTGACCGCCTGCGAGTAGGTCCCGATCGCGGCGGGCGCGTCCGGCGTCGAGATGATCGTTTTAAGAGTCATAAGAGTGTCCTCCCCTGTTTTCAAATTCGCTTGAGCCTCAACGCCGACCCTGGCGGGGGTTCAGCGTCACGGCGTCGATCCCGAGCGCTTTCAGCTTCGCCTGCGCCTCGGCCATCTCCGCCTTGTTCTTGAACGGGCCGACGTGGACGCGCGCTTCGATCGTCGAGGGAATCCCTTCGAGCGTCAGCCGCGCGTGCAATTCTTCCGCGCGGCGCGGGTCGGCAAAAACGCCGGCCTGGAGGGCGAACCCCGAAGTGATGCGCGTCGTCGGCAACGATTGCCCCGCGACGGGCGCGCGACCCTCGGGAACGCGACCGTCGGGCGCGCGCGTCCGCGAAGGCGGCAGGACGGGCAAGGGCGAAATTTCCGGGCCGGGGGGGGCGTCGACCTTCGGGATCGACCGGTCGATCGGCGCCGCCGACCCTTCCACGACCGGCGCCGCCGTCGGCGCGGGACGGATCGGCGGTCGACCCGGTCGCCTCGACGCTTCCGTCGGGGCGGCTTCGGGCGCCCTCACGCCCGGCGCCCTCGTGCCGGTCGAAGGAATCTGAGGAATCGGAGAGGTCAGAGGAATCGTCGGCGTCGGCGTCGGCGCGCGCCCGACTCCCGGCGCTTCGACCGTCGGCGCTCCAATGGGGGCGGGCGGCACGGCTTGCGGCGCGTCGGGTTGGGGGGCTTCGGCGCTTCCCGCGCCGGGAGGAGGCGTCGCTTCCGGCGTCGCGGACGGCGCGCCGTCGGGCGTTTCGACCGCCGCGGGCGGCGTCTCGACCGGCGCTACGGGCGCGGGCGGCGGGTCGGGGCGTCTCTGGGGAGGGGGCGGCGGCGTGTAAACCGCCGGCTCGTCGTCTTCGTCGTCGGGCTGCGGGCTATTGAAGCGGTCGAACAGCGCCAAGCCGCCCAAAAGCGCGACGATCATCAGCACGGCGAAAACCATCCGCATAATCAGCTTGCGCCGGATCCCGGAGAGTTCGCCGTCCTCCAGACTTTTTTTACGCACGTGAAGCTCCTTTGAAAGCTCTGAAAGTTTCATTCCTTTTTCAAATCGTTCCTGCTTTGATGCCGAGCCGCTTCACAGTACAGTTGTAGTACGGCAAGGCGAAGTCGACAAAGGCAGGGGCGGTTTGGGAAAGGAATCAGACTCCATTATCGCGGTTTCTGACGAGCGCGACCACCAGTTCGGCCTCGGCGCGCGATATTCCGCAAAACTGCGAGATGCTCTCTATGCTTTCGCCCTGCGCCGCCATCTGCATGGCATCGTTGTAGAAAGGCGAGATCGGCGGAATCGCGGTCTTCTCCTCGACGACCTCTTCTTCGACCCTCTCCGCCGTTTCGCGGCAGGCTTCGCGCAAGAGAAGGATTTCCGCGCGCAGGCTGCCAACCTCCTTGCGGAGCTGGTCGATTTCGCGTTCGAGCGCGAGAACCTTCTTCTCGGTTTTTTGCGACGGTGCTTCCGTTTGAGCGTCGCGCAACACGGGTTCCTGCTGCTCGTATTTCTGCGCGGACCTTCGGCGCTGTTCGACCGCGGGTTCGGGCGCGGCCGGAAGCTCGGGAGGCGCCGGAGACGCGGCTTCGA
Source organism: Accumulibacter sp. (assembly GCA_031264825.1). GTDB lineage: Bacteria > Pseudomonadota > Gammaproteobacteria > Burkholderiales > Rhodocyclaceae > Propionivibrio. The sequence continues at coordinate 7,060 of JAISDL010000201.1, forward strand.
CGGCTGCGTAGGCCGCTGCCGCCGGGTGCGGAGGCGACGCGTCGAAAAGATTCAAGAGAGGTTTTTCCCTCTTCAGGTTGTTGATCCGGAAAAAAACAAAGGCGGCATAAATCGCCAAAAGCACACAGACGACTATCAGAAGCTCACGCCAGCTCAGATTGGCCAACACTCAAGACTCCTCGCTCTTTACGATCGTGCGCGTTTATAGTTTGAGCGCGGATTATAACGGTCATCAGGCATCAGGGATCAGGGATCAGGTATCAGGTATCAGGAATCAGGTATCAGGAATCAGGAGACAGGAATCAGATCAGTTAGCGGCGGCGTTGCCGCCGGAGAGGCGAAACCCCACCAGGAATACCATCCCACCGTAGGGGCACGGCGTGCCGTGCCTGATCAGGGTTCAGAAGACAAGAACCGCGAAACACGGATACGCGCGAAAAAGTTTTGTAAATACAGACCTTTCGCGCCTTTCGCGGTTGAAATCGGTTTTCACCTGATTCCTGATAAGCCTGCGGAATCGTTGGGGTTCGCTACGCTCACCGCCAACCTATACCGCCGGCTGTGCTTCATTAAATTCTTCGAGCCGTTCGGAGAGGCCGGTTTTTTCGTCGCCGCGCACCCAAGCGTAGAGGACGGGGAGGACGAGGAGCGTGAGCAGCGTCGTCGTGACCATTCCTCCGACGATGACGAGCGCGAGCGGGCGCTGCGCCTGGGAGCCGATCGCGTGCGAGAGCGCCGCCGGCAGGAGGCCGAGGCTCGCCAAGAGCGCCGTCATCAAAACGGGGCGAAGCCTGAGCGACGCGCCTTTTATGATCGCCTTGTGGAAGTCTTTCGTCGTTTCTTCCAGATTCTTCGAGATATACGAAATGAGAATGACTCCGTCCTGGATCGCGATCCCGAAAAGCGAGAGGAAGCCGATCCCCGCGGAGATGCTCAGGTCTTCTCCCGTAATGTAGAGCGCGCCGATCCCGCCGATCGCGGCGAAGGGGACATTGAGCAGGACGAGTCCCGCGTCGCGCCCGTTGCCGAAGGTCGAGTAGAGGAGCAGGAAGATCACGAGTAGCGTGATCGGGATGATGACGGCGAGTTTTTTCTGCGCCTCCTTCATCTGGTTGAACTGCCCGTCCCACGCCATCCGGTAGCCTCGCGGCAATTCGACTTCTTTCTGCATTTTCTTTTGCGCCTCGGCGACGGCGGAGCCTAAATCGCGCCCACGAACGCTGAACTTGATCGCGATGTAGCGCCGCGCGCGTTCGCGGTAAATGAAGAAGGGGCCGTCGCTCACTTCGACGTCGGCGACCATCGACAGGGGGATGCGCTGCCCGCTCGGCGTATCGACGAGCAGGTTGCGAATCTGTTCGACGTTTTCGCGCTGCGACTCGGTATAGCGCACGGTCAGGTCGAAGACGCGCTCGCCTTCGAGGATCGACGTCGCCGCGTTTCCGCCGAGCCCGTTTTGCACGACGTTGCTGATGTCGGCGACGTTGACGCCGAAACGCGCGGCTTTGGCGCGGTCGATCGAGATGTTCAGCGTCGGTTGGCCGAGTTCGCGGAAAATCCCGACTTCTTCGACGCCCTGGACGGTTTTCAGGACTTGCAGTATTTTTATAGCTTTGTCATTCAGGACGACGAGGTCGTCACCGAAGACCTTGACCGAGTTTTCTCCCTTCACGCCGGAGAGCGCCTCGGCGACGTTGTCCTGAATGTACTGCGAAAAATTGTAATTGATGCCGGGAATCGTCTGGAGCGTTTTCTCGATCCGCTTGATGACGGTGAAGCGCGTTTCGCCTTTCGGCCACGCATCGGGGTGCCTGAAATAAACGGCGAATTCCAGATTGAATACGCCGCCGACGTCGGTGCCGTCGTCGGGGCGTCCGATCTGCGCGACGACCGTATTGACTTCGGGCTGTTGCGTGAGAAACTTGCGGATTTTCTTTGCGACTTCCGACGAGTACGGCAGGTCGACGGTATTCGGCAGGAGTACGCGAATCCACAGGTTGTTTTCTTCGAGCGTCGGCAGGAAACTCGTCCCCAGGTTGAACGACACGAGGACCGCGACGCCAAAAGCGAGCAGCGCGGCGCCCAATACCGATTTCGGACGCCTCAAGAGCCATTCGAGCAAAGGCCGGTAACGCGCGAGCATCCAGGCGACGAATTTCGGCGAATGATCCTGCGCGCCGTTCTTGAACAGGAGGTAGGAAACCGACGGGACGAAGGTGAGAGACAGCACGATCGACGCCATCAGCGCGATCCCCATCGTGTAGGCCATCGGGCGGAAGATCTTGCCTTCGACACCGTCCATGATGAAGAGCGGCGAGTACGCGACGATGATGATTCCGGTCGAGAAGATCATCGCGCGCTGGACTTCGGCGGAAGCCGCGACGACGGAGTTCCATGCGCCTTCGTTGCCGTTCTCCTCCATCCGGCGCATGATGTTCTCGATGATGATGACCGCGGCGTCGACGATCAGCCCGAAGTCGATCGCGCCGAGCGAAATGAGGTTCGCGGGAACACCGAGCTTCTGCATCCCCGTAAACGACGCGCAGAGCGCGAGTGGAATCACCGCCGCGACGGTAATCGCCGCGCGGAAACTTCCCAAAAAGGCGTAGAGGACGACGAGGACGAGCGATATCCCGAAGAAAAGCGAGTGCTTGACGGTGTTCGTCGTCAGATCAAGCAGGTTCTGCCTGTCATAGAAAGGGATGATTTTCAATCCTTCGGGCAGGAGGCCGCGCGTATTGATTTCCTGAATCCGCGCGCGGACGCGGTTGAGCATCTCGGTCGCGTTCCCGCCGCGCCGCATCAGGACGATGCCTTCGACGACTTCGTCCATCTCGTTGAA
>JAISDL010000209.1 GCA_031264825.1 Accumulibacter sp.
TGTTAGAATGCGCGGTCTCCCGGAGAGGTGGATGAGTGGTTTAAGTCGCACGCCTGGAAAGCGTGTTTAGGGTAATACCCTAACGCGGGTTCGAATCCCGCCCTCTCCGCCAAGCCCCCCCTTGGCGACACGCCCTCCGTTTTCAATCGTCGCCCGTCCTTCGCGCAGATCGGCATGACTATCGCAGGTATGCTTGGCAGGGCTTGATAAATTGATGGCGCTATGAGAAACTATTCCTATAACGTATACTCGCTTTCGATTCATGAAGATGCGGAGCGTGATCTGGACGCGCTTTGGGAAGAGGATGAAGAAAGCGTGGCGATCATAGAAATGTTTCTTGAAGAAGTAGAGGGATCGCAGGAACTTCTGGAGCGTTTTACCGATAACAGCTATGCGGACCATCTTCATGATCCAGGTTTCGATATCAAGCGTTGGCGGGTGATGTGGAAAGATTACCCGCTTTGGCGCCTTCGCTTGTTCAATGTCCCGATGGGTGCCGCCCTTCGGCGCATCGTCTATACATTCCATCCCAAGGAGCGGCGTTATTACGTCCTTGGCATCGTCCCGCGAGATTTTGATTATGACCCCAGCCACCCGCTTTCAAAGCGCATCGTCCGCGTCTGCGCCGAACTCGGACTCTCCTAGAATTCACCGAACCTTCGTTCCGGCGACGGCTTCAGGCGGCGCGGAAGTGATTCGGATGGAGATTGCTGTCGTCCATCCCCCGCAACGCCCCGGTTGGCGCGCCATGAGCGAACGCATTGCGGAACTGGATCATGACCCTCGGCGCGCAAAAGCCTTGGCGGAAGCGCGCCGGAAAATGGCGGAAGAACTTTACCCCTCGCATTCCTTGGCGTCGCTACGGCTCAAAAAGGGATTATCGCAAACCGAACTGGCGCGTCGGATTGGCGCATCGCAGTCCTGGCTTTCCAGGATTGAAGCCGGGACCGACATCCCCTCGCATCCCACGGTCGTCAAGCTTGCCAAAGCCCTGGAAGCGGACCTGCAAACCGTCTCGGATGCCATTATGGAAAAAATCGGAGCGCATCATGACTGACGGTCGCGTGGAAGTGACGTATTGCGACGATATCCGGGATGAACTCCGGGGTAAACACAGCCTCATCGGCGTCTATCGTGAAGACCTGTTTGTAGGGGACATTCCCTTTACCCTGTCGAAGCTGTGCGCGTGGGTCAGCGTCATAAGTCCGACGAGCCGCCCCTTCAAAAAACTGCGTGTCCGCTTGGTTCAGGGCGAAGAAGAAACGCCGCTTTATGATACAGGCGAATACGATTACCTTTCTTCGGAGAGGGAAGAAGCCGAGGAACGCGTGGAAACGCCCACCGCATTTTTCGCCATCGTCTTTTCTCCTTTTATAGTCAAAAAGGAAACTTTTTTGTCCGTCATCGCGGAAACAGAAGACGGCGAGCTTCGCGGAAGACGTTTGCGAATACGGAAAATGTCAGAGCCGGATCAAAACCTTTCGCCCTGACTTTCACCCCAGGGCGATTGCACTCATTTACCATAATCATTTCACATCATGAACGCGCAGCCACGTGTCGAGTTCGGCGACGGAGTCGACGCGCGCGAGCGGGTTCAAAGCGTCGAGTTGTTCCGCCGAATGCGCGCCGTACGAGACCGCGAGAGGGTACGCGCGCGCGTTGACCGCCATCTGAAGGTCGTGCGTGGTATCGCCGATCATCAGCGTCGTTTCGGGTGAAACGAAGCACGCGTCGATCAATTCCAGAAGCATCTGCGGGTGTGGTTTCGAGAAACACTCGTCCGCACAGCGCGACGCGCTGAAAAAACGCCCCAGCCCGGTGCTTGCGAGCACCCGGTCGAGTCCCCTGCGGCTTTTCCCCGTCGCCACGCACAGAGTTGCGCCCGAAGCGTGGAGCCTTTCGATCAATTCCGGGATTCCCTCGTAGAGTCCCAGCGCCGATTCCCGACGCCGGTACTCGACGCCGAAGCGGTCGAGCAATTCGGGATAACGGCGTTCGGAAAGGTCGGGGATCGAGTGACGCAAGGCTTCGATCAGGCCGAGACCGATCCCCTGTCGCGCCTGTTCGTCCGAGGGTTCCGGGATCGACAGCGCGCGGCACGCGGCCTGGAGCGCCGATGCGATCGCGCCGGTCGAGTCGAAGAGCGTACCGTCCCAATCGAAGACCAAAAGCTCAAAGCGCCTGTCCGCGTCCATCGTCGTAACAATAATCCTGATTTTCGTGCACGGAAAGCCGTGCAAGGAAAGCCTTCAGCGCGTCCGGGAGGGGGGATTCGAGCGAGAGCGCTTCGCGCGTCACCGGGTGCGGCAGCGCGAGTTTCCACGCGTGAAGAAAAAGCCGCTTCAAACCCGCTTTTCGTAAACTCCGGTTGAACGAATAATCGCCGTATTTGTCGTCGCCGGCGACCGGAAACCCCAAGGAAGCGCAATGGACGCGGATTTGATGCGTTCGCCCGGTCTTGAGTCTCGCTTCGAGGAGGCTGAAATTTTCCCAGCGCGAACGCGGCCTGAAAACCGTCCGCGACGCCTTGCCTTCTTCCGAAACACGCACGCGCCGCTCGCCGTTTTCGAGAGAATATTTGAGGAGCGGGCGCCGCACATCCGACAGGGTTTCCATCCAGCGGCCGCAGACCAGCGCGAGATAGCGCTTGTCGGCGCGTGCCCCGCCCTCGTCCCGGAAGGTTTCGTGAAGCGCCGTCAGCGCCGAACGTTTTTTCCCGATCAACAAAAGCCCGGAAGTTTCCTTGTCGAGCCTGTGCGCGAGTTCCAGGAATTTCGCCTCGGGGCGTTGCCGCCGAAGGGTTTCGATCACGCCGAAGCTGACGCCGCTGCCGCCGTGGACGGCGATCCCCGAAGGCTTGTCGATGACGAGCAGCGCATCGTCCTCATAGACGACGGGAAGGCGGATCGCGGACGGCGCGCCCTCCTCCTCCGTGCGAAGCGCGACGCGGATCGGCGGAAGGCGGACGATGTCGCCCACGGAAAGCCGGGCGGAAACGGCGGCGCGCTTTCCGTTGACGCGCACTTCGCCTTTTCGGATGATCCGAAGAATATGGCTTTTCGGAACCCCCTTGCACAAACGGAACAGGTAGTTGTCGAGCCTTTGGCCCTGCGCGTCTTCTTGAACGGAAACTTTCGATACCGAATTTTTGCCTGAATCGGGCATTTTGACCTATACTATCGCGTGATTTGCGTCTTGGTCTGAAAAAAGCGACATCTCCAAGACTTCTGGACACCCGTATCGATGGATACGGTGCGTTTTCAGGCAGGATGCTTTGCCTGCGCCAACCTGCGCAGGGTCAGCCAACGCAAATCAAGCTGGTTAAGTTCGCTCACCAAAAGTAGCGATACTACTTGATTTTTGCGCGCGCCGAACACGTTCGGGGGGCGCCGAGGGCAGGCTTTAAGGTTTCCGGGATTTCGGAAAGAGAAAAAAGCCAAAGTCAGCGAAACATATTCGATTAGTTATAACAGTCTTTGCAGGTTTATTCGGTATTTCCGGAATCTAACTAATTCTTGTAATTTGCGCTGCTGCACAAGGCGTTCCCGTGGTGCGCGCGGGAGCCCGTTTTTATGAAACGTATGTTGTTCAACGCGACACAGGCCGAAGAACTCCGTGTCGCCATTGTCGACGGTCAAAAACTCATCGACCTCGACATTGAATCGGCCGCAAAAGAACAGAAAAAAAGCAATATCTACAAGGCGGTCATCACCCACATCGAGCCAAGCCTCGAAGCCGCCTTCGTCGATTACGGCGCCGAGCGCAACGGTTTTCTGCCGTTCAAGGAAATCTCCCGTTCGTACTTTCAGGAAGGCGTCGACGCGCGCGCTTCGATCAAGGAAGCGCTGCGCGAAAATCAGGAACTGATCGTCCAGGTCGAAAAAGACGAGCGCGGAAACAAAGGCGCCGCAATGACGACCTTCATCAGCCTCGCCGGCCGTTATCTCGTCCTGATGCCGAACAATCCGAGAGGCGGCGGCGTCTCGCGTCGCGTCGAAGGCGAAGATCGCAACGAATTGCGCGCGCTCCTCGAACAACTCGAAGTTCCCCAGGGGATGAGCCTCATCGCCCGGACCGCGGCGATCGGTCGGAGCATCGAAGAACTCCAGTGGGACCTCAATTACCAACTCCAACTCTGGAAAGCGATCACCACCGCCTCGGTCCAGGAAAAAGCGCCCTCCCTGATCTATCAGGAAGACACGCTCGTCATCCGCGCGATCCGCGATTACTTTCAGCCCGACATCGGAGAAATCCTGATCGACACCGACGAAGTTTTCGAGCAGGCGCGAAAGTTCATGTCCTACGTCATGCCCGAAATGCCGAACCGGATCAAGCGCTACCGCGACGACGTCCCCCTCTTTTCGCGCTTCCAGATCGAACACCAGATCGAATCGGCGTACTCCCGCGAAGTCTCCCTGCCTTCGGGCGGCGCGATCGTCATCGACCACACTGAAGCGCTCGTCTCGGTCGACGTCAATTCGGGGCGTTCGACGCGCGGCGCCGACATCGAAGAAACCGCGTTCAAGACGAATCTCGAAGCCGCCGAAGAAATCGCCCGCCAACTGCGTCTGCGCGACCTGGGCGGCCTCGTCGTGATCGACTTCATCGACATGGAAATCTCGCGCAATCAACGCGAAGTCGAATCCCGCCTGCGCGAAAACCTGCGCCTCGACCGCGCGCGCGTCCAGACGAGCAAGATCAGCCGCTTCGGCCTGATGGAATTATCGCGCCAACGGCTCCGTCCCGCGCTTGAAGAATCCAGCTACATCACCTGCCCGCGCTGTTCGGGAACCGGCCACATCCGCAGCGCCGAATCCGCCGCCCTGCACATTCTTCGGATTCTCGAAGAAGAGGCGATGAAAGAAAACACCGCCGCGATTCAAGCGCAGATTCCCGTCGACGTCGCAACCTTCCTGTTCAACGAAAAGCGCTACGACCTCCAGGCGATCGAACTGCGGCACAAGGTCGGCATTCTGCTGATCCCGAATACGCACCTCAACCCGCCGCAGCACAGCATCGCCCGCTACCGCCACGACGAACTCGACCTCGAAAATCCGCCCTTGCCCTCGTACAAGCGCGTCGACGTCCCCGAAGAAACCGACGCGCGCCAGAGCGCCGCCGGCGACCATCCCCCGCGCCAGGAAGCCGCGATCAAAGGAATCACGATCACGCCGCAGTCCGCGCCCATCCCCAAGGCGCCGGAACAGAAAGCGCCCGAAAAAGAAGGCATCCTCGGCGGATTCATCTCGAAGATCGC
>JAISDL010000033.1 GCA_031264825.1 Accumulibacter sp.
ATCAGATCAGTTAGCGGCGGCTTAGCCGCCGGAAAGAATCAACAAAAACCCGATCGGTTTTCATCTGATCCCTGATTCCTGACATCTGATCCCTGATCCCTGTCCCCTAAACGTGAAAAAGTTCCGTCGGATTACAGAATTCATACAGAAACGTGTTTTTTTCGTGAGAGACTTTGCTTTTTTCTCACTTTGGTATGCTTTTTTGCCGCCGCGTGGGTCATTTCTGCAAATTCACATGTAATAAATTGAATGAAAAAATCGATCTCGATCTCCAAGTCTTCCCTCTTGGCGGCGTGCGCCGCGTTTCTGCTTCCTTGGTGCGCCTCCGCGCAGAACGACACGATAGAAGCCCGAATAAAGGAGGGCGTCGAAGCCAGATGGGGCGGTAGCACTTCGAGCGTGACGAAAACGCCCTACCTTGGGCTTTATGAGGTTTTCCACGAAGGCGAGGTGTTTTATACCGACGAAAATCTCACGGTTTTCCTGCTGGGGCCGATGATCGACGCGCGAACCTTCAAGAACGTCACCGCCGAGCGCCTTCAGAGGCTCATGGCGATCAATTTTTCCGAATTGCCGTTCAAGTTCGCCATCAAGCAGGTGCGCGGGAACGGCAAGCACGTCGTCGCGTCTTTCGAGGACCCGAATTGCGGTTATTGCAAGAGGCTCGCGCAAGACATGGCCGTCCTCGACAACGTGACGATCTACACCTTTCTTTACCCCATCCTCTCGCAGGATTCGCTCGAAAAATCGAAACAGATATGGTGTTCGAAAGATCGGGTCAAGGCCTGGAACGCCTGGATGCGCGACGGCAACGAGCCGGCGTCGAAGGGCGATTGCGATACGAGCGCGATCCTGCGGACACGGGAACTCGGCCAGCGCCTCAAGATTACGGGGACGCCGACGCTGTTCTTTTCGGACGGGTTGCGCTTCCCCGGAGCGATGCCGATCGAGAGGATCAAGCTGAAACTCTTCGGCGGCCAGCCCGCCGCCCAAACGCCGCAGACGAACAGGGGCAGGGCGCCGCAAGCGGGCAAAGGCGCAACACCCAAGACATCCGGTAGCGACAAGAAGCCGTAATTCCTTTCCCGGATCGCCTCTATTCCGTCCTTCACGCGCATGCGGAACGTTGGGCTTTGCTTCGCCGCAGCCCAACCTATACCGCTATCAGGTATCAGGGATCAGATGTCAGGAATCAGATCAGTGAGCGGCGGCTTCGCCACCGAGGAAAAGCGACAAAAAACCGATCGGTTTTCATCTGTCTCCTGTCTCCTGAAACTCATAGCTGGAACGCGAGCCAGAGAATCAACCCTTCCTGCAACTCCCTGAGAAAACCCGGTGCGCGCGCGACGTAGGCTTGCGATTCCGCGCGGCGCGCTTCGGCCCAGGCTGCGAATTTTTGCACGGTCTCGCGGTCGTAAAACGCTATCATCATTTCGTAATTGAGGTAGAGGCTCCGGCCGTCGATGTTGGCGGACCCCGACAGGGCGAGTTCGTCGTCGACGACGACGGCCTTGGCGTGAATCATCCGCGGGAAGAGCCAGACGCGGCCTCCCGACGCGGCGAGTTCGCGCAACAGCCGGTGCCGCGCCTGGTCAGCCAGACCGTGGTTGGAATGCGCGGGGATGACGAGGTCGACTTCGATTCCGCGCCGCGCCGCGAGCGAAAGCGAGGTCAGCAGGGAAAAATCGGGGACGAAGTAAGGCGTCACGATCAGGATGCGGCGCTGCGACGTGAAGCACGCGGAAATCAGGAGTGTCGCGATCGTGTCGTCGGGGTTGTCGGGGCCGCTGGCGACGAGTTGCGCGTACTTTCTTTCCTTCATGCGCGGCGATTCTTCCGCCGAAAACGGCAAGTCGGCGGGGACGCTGTTTTCGGTGGCGAAGCGCCAGTCGTATTCGAATTGGCGGCCGGCCTGACGGGCGACTTCGCCGCGCAGTTCGAAGCTCAGGTCGACCCAGGGTCGGCGCTTCAGGAAAGAGCGAGGGTCGCCCTCGAAGTATTCGGCGGCGAGGTTGCGCCCACCGCACCATAGCCGCGTGTTGTCGGCGATGACCATCTTGCGATGATTGCGCAGATTCGTCCGCCCGTGCAGCGAAGAACCGAACGGGGGGACGAAAAGCGCCGTCTCGACGCACGCTTTTTTCAGGCGTTTCAAATAGCTGCGCCCGCCCATATAGGCGCCAATGCCGTCGATGAGCAAGCGCACTTTGACGCCGTCCTTCGCGCGGCGTTCGAGCCTTTCGACGATTTCACTCCCAAGCGCGTCGTGCCCGAGGATGTACGTCGAGATATCGAGCGTTTGTTCCGCGCCTTCGATGATTTCCCGCAAGGCGGCGAGCGAGCGCGTTCCGTCGTCGTGCAGGACGAAATGCGTATAAGCGACCGGCACCGGCAGGCGCATCGCTTCGCCGAGTTCCTGGCAGCGCGCGGCGGTCGTGTATTTCTCGGGGGACGGAACCGAAGCGCGGTTTCTGTTTTTCCGCACGCCGGGAATCCGTATCTTGCGTATGCCGAAGATCAGAAAAAGCGGGAGAACGAAATAGGGAACGAGGAGGATTCCGAAAAACCACGCCACCGCGACGGAGGGGTGGCGACGCTGGTGCAGGGTGTGCGACGCCGTGATATAAATCGCCAGCCCGAGGATCACGAGGACGAGATCCAGGATTTCCCAATGCCGAGCGATCCATTCCATCAGGTATCAGTATCAGGTAACAGGAGACAGGAGACAGGAAACAGAGAATTCTTGCGGCCTTCGGCCGGAGAAGAATCTTTGATACACCGATCGGTTTTCATCTGTCTCCCGTCTCCTGACATCTGTCTCCTGTCCTTCAGCCCGACCGGAGCGCCCAGACGCACGTGACGCTCCAGAATCCGCATTCAATGGGTCAGACACTTCAGGCTTCGATTCGTTCCCTCCTCCCGAGAGGCGGATCAGAGGAGAGAGCGACCTTCGGCCTCCGTAGTCAGTTGTCTGTAATCAGAAGGAGCGTCCCATCCGACATCTGAATACCGACAACTGGTCACGAAGCGAGCGTCAGCGAGCGCTCTGTTCTCTGTCTTCAGTCTTCAGTCTTCAGTCTTCTGTCTCCTGTCTCCTGACATCTGTCTCCTGCCTCACCCCGGCCAGAGCGCCCAGACGCACGCGACGATCCACAGGAAGACCGTCAGGAAAAGCATCGCATCGGAGAGCAGCGCCTCGGTCGGCGATTCGCCTCCGTCGAGCGTTTCGACGACGTACCAGTAGCGAAAGAGGCCGAAGAGGACCAGCGGAACCGTGACCGCGAGTTGAGGGCGCGACGAGACAACGAAAAGGCTGTAAAAAACCAGCGCGCCGGTTGCCGACATTTCGGCGTAGCGGTCGATCAGCGCAACGGAGTATTTCTTGAGCACCTCCCTCCCGTCGGCGCCGCTCTGCGCGAGTTCTTGCCGCCGTTTGACGGCGGCGAGGAAGAGCGCGAGACACAGGCTCGTGATGAACATCCACGACGAGAGCGGGACGTCGAGCGCGTCGGCGCCGGCCAGAACGCGCAACACGAAGCCCGACGCGATCGAGAAGATGTCGACGACGGGCAGATTCTTGAGCACGAAGGTGTAGGCGAGATTGAGGAGCGCGTAGGCGACGATCGCCGGGATCACGTCGGGCAGGAACAAGCATCCGACGGCGAGCAGCGCTGTGAGGAAGCCCAGAAGACAAAAAGCCGCTTTTTTCGGGACGGCGCCGGACGCCAGCGGGCGGCGGGCGGCCTTCTCCGGGTGCTGACGGTCCGCCTCGACGTCGTGGAGGTCGTTGACGATATAGACCGAAGACGAGACGAGGCAAAACAGAAAGGCCGCGAAAAAAGCCTTGTACAAGGAATCCGGGTCGAGAAAGCTCGCGGTGAACATCAGCGGAGCGAGGACGAAGGCGTTTTTCAGCCACTGCCTGGGCCGAAGCAATCGAAGAAACGCGCGCGCTTTCGCTGGAGAGGCGTGGCGTGTTGTGGTATCGTACATACTCTTGGCGTCGGCGGAGTGAAAAGGCGGCAAAGGTGACACGAGCGATAAAAAGTCGTTGAAAATCGTCAAACGGCGAAGCATTCGATGAAACGAACGACAGCTTATGTTATTTTCGCATTAATTGCGACGGCGGCGAACATCGCGGCGCAGGATGCCGTCGTCCGTTGCTGGAACGGCGTCTTCAGCATTCAGATTTCGATCGCCGTCGGCACGGTGGTCGGTCTTGTCGTCAAATATTTTCTCGACAAGCGCTATATTTTCCGTTTTACGCCGCGCAGTGTCGCGCACGATGGGCAGGTATTCGCGTTCTACGCCCTGACGGGCGTCGCGACGACGGCGATTTTCTGGGGGAGTGAATTGGCTTTTCATTTCTTTTTCCGGACGAAGGAAATGCGATACCTCGGCGCAATCATCGGTCTGGCGATTGGGTACTTCAGCAAATATCGGCTCGATAGGCGCTACGTTTTCAACGTGGGGCCGGCATGAAGCCGGTCTCGTCGTGGGGGCGGCTCGACGCGCATTTTCATCAGCTCGTCGGTCTTTACGATGCCGGGGGCGTCGGCGATATCCTGTCGAGGAAAAATCCGGGAATCGCCTACGGGATGGGGCGCAGTTACGGCGATGTCTGCCTGAACCCCGGCGGCTTGCTGTGGGTGACGACCGGCCTCGACCGCTTCATCGCCTTCGACGAGGAGACGGGCGTTTTGACCTGCGAGGCCGGCGTTCTGCTTGAAGAGATTCAGAAAATCTTCATCCCGCGCGGCTGGACCTTGCCGGTAACGCCGGGAACGCTGCAAATCACCGTCGGCGGCGCGATCGCCAACGACGTTCACGGCAAGAATCATCACGTCGAGGGGTCTTTCGGCGACCACGTTCGCCGCGTCCGCCTGACCCGCACCGACGGCGAGACGATCGAAGCCGGCCCCGATCTTCAGCCCGACTGGTTCGCGGCGACGGTCGGCGGAATGGGCTTGACGGGCGTGATCGTCGAAGCCGAAATACGTTTGAAGCCGATCAAGGGACCTTGGCTCGACGCGGAAACGATCCCCTACGAAAACCTCGACGAGTTCTTCGAACTCGCCGACGCTTCCGAGGCGGATTGGGAACACACGGTTTCGTGGATCGACGGACTCTCGGGAAAATTCGGTCGCGGAATCTTCCTGCGCGCCAATCCGGTCGAAGCCTTTCAGCGCGAGCCTCGCGCCTGGGCCGTCTCGGTTCCGTTCACGCCGCCGTTTTCCCTGGCGAACCCGCTGGCGATGCGCTGCTTCAACTCGGCGTATTATGAATTCAAGAAACGCCGCGCCGGACGGAGCGTCGCGCACTGCGACGCCTTCCTCTACCCGCTCGACTGCATCCGGGAATGGAACCGGGTCTACGGGCCTTCGGGGTTTTTCCAATACCAGCTCGTCGTTCCGCGCGAAACCGGAAAGGACGCCGTCCAGACCGCGCTGAACGAAATCGTTCTGGCGCAGGAAGGTTCCTTCCTCGCCGTCCTGAAAACCTTCGGCGCGCGCGACGCGGTCGGGATGATGAGTTTTCCGCGTCCCGGCGTCACGCTCGCGATGGATTTCCCCAGCCGGGGCGAGAGGACGCATCGCCTGTTCGAAAAGCTCGACGCGATCGTTCAGAACGCCGGAGGACGGCTCTACCCCGCAAAGGACGCGCGTATGCCGAGAGCCTTGTTCGAGGCCGGCTACCCGCGCGTCGAGGAATTTCTGAAATACCGCGACGCCGGGATCAGTTCCGGCCTGTCGCGCCGTTTGATGGGAATCTGAAGTGGAAGAAGAGAGGAGAAGGATAGTCGTCGTCGGCGCCACTTCGGCGATCGCCGGACACTGCGCGCGGATATGGGCGCAACGCGAGCCGACCGACCTGGTTCTGGTCGGGCGCGACGACGCGAAGCTCGAACACGTGGCCTCCGACTTGAGGGTACGAGGTTCGGCTTCCAATATTCGCATCGTGCGGCTCGATTTCCTCGATACCGAGGAAATCGCATCGACCGTCGCGTCGATCGCGCAGGAACCGATCGACGTCGTGCTGATCGCCCACGGCGCCTTGCCCTTGCAGGATGCGTGCCAGACCGACCTCGCGCTCTGCCGGGAGACGCTCGAAGTCAACGGCGTGTCCCCCGTGCTGTTCGCCGAGGCTTTCGCCGGGGCGATGGACGAGAACCGCGAAGCGACGATCGCGCTGATCGGGTCGGTCGCCGGCGACCGCGGTCGCAAGTCCAATTACGTCTACGGGTCGGCAAAAGGGATGATCGACCGTTACGCGCAGGGTCTGCAGCACCGTTTTTACGGAACGAAAATCCGTGTCGTACTCGTCAAGCCCGGTCCGACGGATACGCCGATGACCGCGCGCTTCCGGGCCGAAGGCGCGTCGCTCGCCTCGGCCGCCGGCGTCGCGCGCCGGATCGTACATGCGATCGACAAGGGTCGGAGCGTCGTTTACGCCCCCTGCCACTGGTCGCTCGTCATGCGCGCCCTGCGCTGCCTGCCCGACTTCGTCTTTTACAGGCTCAACATCTAGCGCTTGGCGCTCGTCAAAAAGTAAAACCCGCCTTTTTGACGATCCCTGCCTAGCTTAAAGTCCGCGCGCGCCGGTCAAGCCGCTTCGGCGGCGTCCTCCGCCAACGTGGAGGTGGCGTTCATCGCGTCGAGAACGCCCTGCCCCATGCGGTTGAGCGAATTGATCTGCGCGAGCAGGTCGGATTTGACGTGTTCGAGTTCGTTGATCCGCTCTTCGAGCGTGTCGGTCGCCTGATGAATGCGTTTCAGACTTTCCAGTCGGCGCTTGATCTGAATCTGGTGTTCGCGGACCTGGTTTTCGAGCGGAGACATGATCGACTTCAGCCACATTTCGGCGTCCAGGTTGGCGCGCTCGAAGCTGCGGCGCGTCTGCGCGGCGACCTCGTCGAAAAAAACGCGGATGACGCGATCCTTGTCGCTGGTCATGAGCCGGAATCTGTTGTTGATGTTTGTATTGCACCAGACTTCGAGATGGTCGATCGCCTTGGCGCAGCGCATCAGCGAGAAACTTTTCGGCGTCCCCAGCTTGAGGCCGTATTCGACGAGGAATTTTTTATAGACGGCTTCGATCATCGCCTGGATTTCGTTGATTTCGGTTTCGGAGTGGGCGAGGTTGCTGCGCAGACCGCTGAAGAAATTGTCCATCGCCAGCGAAAGCAGGTTCGAGAATTTGGCGTGGTCCATCGCTACGCGCGTCGCCGAGATCAGCGTGTGCAGGGATTCGATTCCGAGGCTGGCGAACAGCTTGTTGGTCAGTTTTGAAAAGATGCTTCGCGCCGCGTAGTAACGCTGGAGACCCGTTTCGAATTCTTCTTTTTCGACGCGGATCTTCCCCATCATGTATTCGACGACGTTGGTGTTCTTTCCGCGCAGTTCCTGGAGTTCGCCGATCTGCTCCTGAATGCTGTCGAGGCGCGTTTCGTAACGCCTGCGCGCGTTCGAGAAGATGTCGGCAAACTCGGCGTGGACGTTCTCGCGGACGATTTCCTGCTTCGCGGGCGTCAGTTTTTCGGAAAGCGCCTGCTCGAGTTCGACGAGGCGGCTCCGTTTCAGGAGCGCTTCGTCGTCATTGACCTTGGCGATGAGACCTTTTTTGGCGGAAACGGGGAAGATCTGGTTTTCGGGCAAGTCGAGCGTCTGCGCGCAATGGCTGATCTGACGGGCGATTTCGTCGTCGATTTCGGATTGCGGCTTCAGGTCGTCCCACAGGCCGTCGATCTTGTTGAGCACGACGAGGCGGCCGCGTTTCGCGTTGCTCGACACGCTGATGTTCTGGTTCCAGACGGCGAGGTCGGAGTGCGTGACGCCGGTGTCGGCCGCAAGGATGAAAAGCACGGCGTGTGCGTTGGGAAGTAGCGAAAGCGTCAGTTCGGGTTCGGTGCCGATGGCGTTCAAACCCGGCGTGTCGAGGATGACCAGACCGTTTTTCAACAGGGGATGCGGGAAATTGATGACGGCGTGGCGCCAGTGCGGGATTTCGACGAGTCCGTCGTCGTCGGCGTGCAGGGCGGCGGGGTCGTCGTTATTGACGACGAAGCCGAGACGAAGCGCGAGGTCGACCGGGACGCGCTCGGTTTCGCTGACGGAGCGCAACGCGGACTGGAGCGCTTCGGGGGACGCGATGTCGAGCGGCAGAACCGTCCATTCTTCGGGGAAATTCCGGTACTCGCTGATGCGCGTGCTCGTTCTGCGCGTTCTGATCGGAAGAAGCTCGATCGACGGCGGTTTTTCCTCGCGGTACATGAGTTCCGTCGGACACATCGTCGTGCGCCCGACCGTCGAGGGAAGCATGCGGTTTCCGTAGCCCGCGAAAAAAATCGCGTTGATCAGCTCGGTCTTCCCGCGCGAGAACTCGGCGACGAAGGCGATGTGCAACTGATCTTCACGAAGTTTGTCGAGCGCGCGGTCCAGGCGCGTCTCGATTTCCGGGTCGATCAGGTCGCTTTCGGAAAGCCAGCGGCGGAAGTCCTCGATTTTCTCCGAAAGCTGCACACGCCATTCGCTGTAAGCGTTGATCTTTTGAGCAAGAGTCATGTCCGTTCCGCCGCAAAAAACATAAAAGTCGTCATTCTATCATTCATCATGCGGCGTCGGCGCAATATCCTGAATCGAAAACCCCGGAAATTTCCGCATTTTCCCGCGACGCGACGCGGGAAAAAAGCGCCCGAACGCGAATTTGCCCCTGAAACGGATCGAAAACCGGAGAAAAAGCCTCTTTTCCAATGATTTCATTCGGAGAATTCGTCCGGCAACTGCGGTAATATATCGGGAAATATGGCGCCGTTTGCGTCGCGTGTCCGCGTCGATCCGTCATCGGCAGGCATGAGATTCGGGGAGGGTTCTCGATGTTCTGGAAATTTTTTGGGCGGTTTTCAGCGTTATTTCTTTTTATCGGGTTTTCGGCCCTGGCGATGAACCTCGCTTTCGCCGACGCCGCCACAGGCGATGCGGGAGGCTCCGACACGCCCGGAGCGTCCAATTCGTCCGAATCGTCCAATCCCTCCGAACCGCCCGTCTCCGATACGTCGCCGAGTGTGTCCGGCGCGCCCGCGGTACCGGCGAAGAAACCGGGTCTGCTGCCGAACGACGGTCTCGACAGCGTGTCGGTCTATCAGCTCCTTCTGGCCGAAGTCGCCTTGCAGCGGGGCGACGTCGCGACGGCGAGCGCGGCGTACGCCGACCTCGCGTTGCGCACGCGCGACGCGGCGGTCATGGAGAGGTCGATCATCGTCTCCAGCCTCGCAAAGCGCCTTACCGCCGCGCGCGAGATCGCCGAACTCTGGCTCGACGTCGACCCGCGCTCCGAGCGCGCGCAAGACCTCCTGGCGCGGCTGAAGATCCATTCGCGGGAACTCGACGGCCTCGCGCCGGCGCTGATCCGGATGTTCAAACAAAACGGAGAATCGCTGCCCGATAACTTCTTGAGCCTGAACCGGATGTTCGCGGACAACCCCGACCGCCAAGCGGTCCTCAAGGTGATCGAAGAGGTCGGCGAAGCCTTCCCCGACCTTCCCGAAGCGCATTACGCGGTGGCGCTCGCCGCCGAGGCCGCCGGAAGATTCGATTACGCGCTCAGTGAGGCGCGCCGCGCGCAGGAATTGAGACCCGAATGGGACAGACCCGCGTTGTTTCAGGCGCAGTTTCTCTCTCGCCGCGTATCGAAGGACGACGCGATCGAATTCCTGAAAGGATACGTCGGAGACCATCCCGACGTTCGCAATCCGCGCCTCTTCCTTGCGCGCCTCCTGCTAGGGAACGAGCGCTACGCCGACGCGCGGGTGCATTTCGAGCATCTGGCAAAACTCCACCCCGACGACCCGGAAATCATTTATCCGCTGGGGCTTCTCGGCGTCCAGCAAGACGATCTTGTGATGGCCGAGGCGCGCTTGAAGCATTTCCTGACGCTGACGCGGGGCAATAAAAGTACCGCTTGCTTCTATTTGGGAAGCATCGCCGAAAAGGGAAACCGCATCGACGAGGCGATCTCGTATTACGCCAGCGTCACGCGCGGAAACTCCTACCTTCCGGCGCAGTTCCGGCGCGTGCGCCTGATGGTCGCACGAGGGCAAATCACCGAGGCGCGCCGGATCCTGTCGGGAATTCAGACGAGAACCGACGAAGAACTCGTCCAGGTCGGTCTCGTCGAAGCGGACTTCCTGCGCAAGGCGGGAGAGCACCAAGCGGCGTTCGACCTCCTCGAAGGTCTTTTCGCAAAGCGCGCGGATAACCAGGAATTGCTTTATCAGACAGCGCTCCTCGCCGAAAAGATCGGGCGGATGGACCTTCTCGAAACGCGCCTGCGGCGCCTGATCGAACTCCGCCCCAACAGCGCGCAGGCGTACAACGCGCTCGGTTATTCGTTTGCCGACCGCAATATTCGTCTTTCCGAGGCGCGCGAATTGATCGAAACGGCGCTCAAGCTCTCCGAAGAAGGTCCCATTCTCGACAGCATGGGCTGGGTGCTGTTCCGCCAAGGCGAATTTTCATCCGCGCTTTCCTACCTCGAGCGCGCGCGGAAAAACCTCGACGACCCCGAAATCGTCGCGCACATCGGAGAAGTCCTCTGGGCGCTCGGGCGCGGCGACGAGGCGCGCCGGCTACTGCTCGACGCGAGAAGGCGCTTCCCGGACAGCGAAGTCCTGCAGGCCGCGATCGAGCGGATACTCCACTGATTCCGGCGCGAATGGGCGACGGCGCTTCGTTATCCGCCGGTCTCGCGGCCTTGCGAAGGCGCGTTCTTCCGTTCCTGACGGCGCTTTTCCTCTGCGCCTGCGCGGCCTTTCCTCCGTCGTCGCGGCACGCGGAACCCGGGCGGCGCGCCGGGATTCCGGCGGGATTTTCGATCGAGGCGCGCTTTTCGTTTCGTCACGAGGAGCGGAACTATTACGGCCGGATTTCCTGGCGGCGCGTCGGCGCGTCCGACGCCCTCCTTCTTTCATCGTCGTTCGGGCAGGGCATGGCCGAGATGAACGTCGATGAGAACGGCGCGCGCCTCGTCCTTTCCGACGGCAAAACGCAGGAAGCGCCCAACGCCGAAACGCTGATGAACCGCGTTCTCGGTTATCCGCTTTCGATAGAGCGGCTCGCGGGCTGGGTTTTCGGGCGCGGCAAAAGCGAGGGGAAAGACGAAGAAGCCGACGACGCCGATACCGACGCGTTGGGTCGCATCGTGCGCCTGCGCCTTGACGGCTGGATCGTCGACTACACGTACGCGCGCGACGACGCGACCGCGCCGCCTTCGCGGATACACGCGGCCCATGCCGACGGCAACGCCGAAATTCGTTTGGCGATCGAAGACTGGCACGAAGCGGCGGCGCCCGAAAATCGCGCCCGCCCCGACCCGGCATCCGGCCAATGACCGAAGAAGCCCCGCGCCGAGACGGGCATAGAGCCTACCCCGCGCCGGCGAAACTCAACCTCTTTCTCCGCGTCGTCGGGCGGCGCGCCGACGGCCGCCACCTCTTGCAAACGCTCTTCCGCTTCGTCGACCACGGCGACCGCGTCTTCCTTGCCCCGCGAAAAGATACTGAAATCGTCCTCCCAGCCCCCCTGCCGGGTGTCCCGTTCGAGAGCGATCTCACCGTCCGCGCGGCACGTCTCCTGCAAGCGGAAACCGGGTGCCGCGAAGGCGTCGAAATCCGCGTCGAAAAATCGCTCCCGATGGGCGGCGGACTCGGCGGCGGCAGTTCGGACGCGGCGACCGTTTTGATCGCGCTGAATCGGCTTTGGCAGCTCGACTTGCCGACAAAACGACTCCAGGAAATCGGCCTGAAACTCGGCGCCGACGTCCCCGTCTTCATCTTCGGCCAAAGCGCGTTCGCCGAAGGCGTCGGCGAGATTCTGCACCCGGTCGACCTTCCGCCCGCGTACTACCTCGTCGTCGAACCCCCGGTTCAGGTTCCGACCGCCGTCGTCTTCGGCGCGCCCGAACTCAAGCGCGACACGCCGCCGATCGGCATCGAAGACTGGGAAAGCGCGCTCTGGAAAAACGACCTCGAAGCCGTCGCGGTTTCGCGCTACCCCGCGATCGCCGACGCGCTCGCCTGGCTCTCCGGGCACGGCCCAGCGATGATGTCGGGTTCGGGCGCGTGCGTTTTCGCCGCTTTTGAAGACGAAGAATCCGCGCAAGCCGTCGCCCGCGCCCTCCCGGCCGGGATGCGCGGCTGGGTCGCCCGCGGACTCGACCGACACCCGCTTTGTCTCGGCGCGTAAAAACATGCGTGCGAAACCGGAAAAGATCGAAGAACGAGGCGCGGCGTTTTCCGAACGCCTGATCGCGTGGCAAAAAAGCCACGGACGCCACGACCTCCCCTGGCAAAAAAGCCGCGACGCCTACCGCGTCTGGCTTTCCGAAGTCATGCTCCAGCAAACGCAGGTCGGCGCGGTCATTCCCTACTACACGCGCTTCCTCGATCGGTTTCCGACGCTCGCCGAGCTGGCGCGCGCGCCGCTCGAATCGGTACTGGAGCTTTGGTCGGGCCTTGGCTACTACGCGCGTGCGCGCAACCTCCACCGCTGCGCCCAAACCCTCGTCGCCGAGTCGGGCGGCGTTTTTCCGAACGACCCGCGCGAAATCGCGCGCCTGCCGGGAATCGGAAAATCGACGGCGGCCGCGATCGCCGTTTTCTCCTACGGGGTTCGCGCCGCGATTCTCGACGGAAACGTCAAGCGCGTCCTGGCGCGCTGCTTCGGCATCGACGGCTTCCCCGGCGAAGCGAAACTCGAAAGCGCGATGTGGGCGCTCGCCGAGTCGCTTTTACCCGAAAAAAATATCGAAAGCTATACGCAGGGGCTGATGGACCTGGGGTCGGCGGTCTGCACGCGGACAAAACCGCTGTGCGCCACGTGCCCGTTCCGCGCGTCGTGCGTCGCCTGCCGGGAAGGCGCGCAGGAGCGGCTTCCCGCGCCGCGTCCGGCGAAAACCCGCCCCGAGCGCGAAGCGGGCTTCCTGATCGTGACCGACGATGCGCGCGTCCTGCTCGAACGACGCCCGCCGACGGGAATCTGGGGAGGGCTTCTGGGACTCCCCGAAGGCGGCGTCGCCGAAGCGAGGGAATACGCGGCGCGCTGCGGCGCGCGACTTCTTGAAATGCGGATGCTACCGCCGTTCAAGCACACATTCACCCATTTTCACCTGAAGATGCTCCCGCTCGTCTGCGTCGTCGAATGTACGGGCAGTGTTGCCGCCGAACCGGGTCTCGAATGGGTCGATTTCGACCGACTCGAAACCGCCGCGCTCCCCTCGCCCGTCCGCACTCTGCTCAAAATCGCGCGCGCGGGCGAAAGCGAAACCGATCTTTTCGCCCCAAACCGGCGAAGCGGGAAGAAAACCGCTCCGCAGGCGCTGGAATGATGGAATATTCTGTCCTCGGCGCATACCTTGGGCAGAGCGAAGCGTGAGCTGGTATAGCTTAGTGTGAAACAACCCGGGATTTGGGCGCAAAAAATCATCGCCGACAATGACGCCGCGATGACTTACGCAAAGAGCAAATGCCTGTAACCCGCCACCTCGGCCAAGCACCCCCTCTTGGTGCCTCTAACTCGGAG
>JAISDL010000097.1 GCA_031264825.1 Accumulibacter sp.
GCCTCCCTCTTTTCCGCCGGAAATTCCATCAGAGTCCGCCGCTCTTCCTGAGCCTGTCGTCTTCGTCGCGCAGCCGGCGCAATTCGCGCAGGCGCGCGTCGACGACCGATTGCTCGTAAAAATTACCGTCGGTGGCCTGTTGCGCGAGCTGGAGCTGTTCGATCGCAAGCCCCGGGAGACCCTGGAGCGCGTAGAATTCCGCGAGCGCGCGGTGCTGGAGCAGGCGTTTACCCTGCGCCGCGTAAATTTGCGCCTGGATCTCGTGAAGCTCGAAGTCCGAGAGGTTGATCTGGAGTTGCGCGTTGACGAATTGCAGCGCCTTGTCGTACTGGCGCTGCGAATGAAGGAGCCTCGCGTAGCCGTAGACGAGACCCCTGGCGTGCGGATAGCGCTGGAGCGCGTTGCGGTAAATCGTTTGCGCGCCGGAGGCGTCGCCGAGCGCCTCGCGGATTTCGGCGGACAGCGAGAAAATCATCGGAGAGACCACTTTGAGTTTCTGTACCGCGTCGATTTCCTGTTGCGCCGCCGCCGGATTCTTGACGCGCATTTGCGCGACGGCGAGGCCGTAGCGCGTCGCGGCGAGCGAAGTGTATTTTTTTTCCTGGAGCCGTCTTTCGAATTCGGCGACGGCCTCGCGCGGCATACCCTGCGTCGCGCGGAGCTTCGCGCGGACGAGTTCGAAATCGATGCTGTTGACGACCTGCTTGTACGCGGACGACTGCGCGCGGTTCTGCATATCGGACAAGCGCTCGATCGTGAGGGGGTGCGAGCGCAGGTAGACGGGCGCGTTGCTTTCGTACAGGCGCCCCGCGCTTTGCAGGCGCTCGAAGAAGTCGGACATTCCGCGCGGGTCGAAGCCGGCTTTCAGGAGCATCTGGAAGCCCACGCGGTCGGCTTCGCGTTCGTAATCGCGCGTGAAGGCGAGCTGGCTCTGGACGACGCCGGCCTGCGCGCCGACGATGCTCGCGGCGGCCACCGACGAATTCGACCGCGCCGCGAGAACGCCCGCGAGCATGACGAGGATGCTCGGCAAGGTCATCTGCCTTTCGTTGGCGATTTGCCGGACGAGGTGGTTCTGTGTCACGTGCGCGATTTCGTGCGCGATCACGCCCGCGACTTCGGATTCGGATTGCGCGGTCAGGAGTGTCCCGGAGTTGACGCCGATGAAGCCGCCGAACATGGCGAAAGCATTGATCGAGTCGTCGCGGATCGCGAAGAAATGAAAGTTCCCCGTCGCCTCCGAACCCGCCGCGACGATGCGGCGCCCCAAGGTATTGAGGTAATCGCCGACTTCGGGGTCGCTGATGTACGACGGCTCGTGCAGGCGGATTTCGTTCATGATGCTTTCGCCGATTTTTCGCTCCATCTGCGGGGACAGTTCGGCGCGCGCGGCCTCGCCCAGGTCGGGCAGACCGTCCGCGCGGGCCGCCGGAGCGCCCGCGAGCGCGCCGGCGAAAAGCAGAATTCGCGCGGTGCGCGCCGTGAGGGATGGAAAGGCTTTCATCGCTTCGTCAAAAAACCGGAAAACCACCGGAGAAACCGTATCCATGATACCGGATTCCGGCGAGTTTATTATTCCAGAAATTTTCAAAAGCGCCGCAAAAGGGGG
Organism: Accumulibacter sp.; assembly: GCA_031264825.1. Lineage (GTDB taxonomy): Bacteria > Pseudomonadota > Gammaproteobacteria > Burkholderiales > Rhodocyclaceae > Propionivibrio. The sequence goes on from JAISDL010000097.1 coordinate 1,610, forward strand.
TAAAAAACGCAATCGGCGGCCTGCCGGAAGAAAAAAGCGCAGGACGCGGCGAGAAACGACGGCGAAAAAAAACCCGCCGTCGGCGGGTTTTTCAGAACATCGGGGAAATCAGACTCGTGCAATATTTGACGCCTGCTTACCTTTTGCCCCCTGAGTTACATCGAAGGTGACTTTTTCGCCCTCCTTGAGCGTTTTGAAGCCACTCATGCTGATTGCCGAAAAATGCGCGAAAAGATCTTCGCTGCCATCATCCGGAGTAATGAAGCCAAAGCCTTTGGCGTCGTTGAACCACTTTACAGTACCTGTTGCCATATTGCACTTCCTTGAAAAAAGACGGGAACCGGGCTTTTGCCCGTTTTTCATGTTTTGGATTCAAAGTAATTTGACCAAAAACAGTTGGCTTTGTACGCTAGTTCGGGAAAGGCGTCAATCTTTTTTAAGCGAAACTCTTTGGGGCGCGTCAATTTGTGGACAAAAAAGCGAAAAAGGCGCTTGCGGATTCACCGGCGCCGGGTAGAATGATTCCATGGTGAAACAATTTCAGGGCATTCCCGTACTCGAAGCGAAGCCGTCCCGCTTGGCGCCTCCGCCGTTTTATACGGTCGTATTGATCAACGACGATTTTACGCCAATGGACTTCGTCGTCTCCGTGCTGCAAAAATTCTTCTCCAAGAATCGTGAAGAAGCCGAGCGGATCATGCTCAAGGTGCACACGGAGGGGCGAGGCGCCTGCGGCGTCTACCCCCGCGACATCGCCGTGACGAAAGTCGAGCAGGTCACGAACTTCGCAAGGAGCAAGCAACACCCGCTCGCGTGCGTGATGGAAGAAAACCGATGATTACGCAAGAGCTTGAAATCAGTCTGCACATGGCCTTCGTCGACGCGCGGCAAAAGCGCCACGAATTCATCACCGTCGAGCATCTCCTCTTCGCCCTGCTCGACAACCCGTCCGCGTCCGCGGCGATGCGTGCCTGCGGCGCCCGGCTCGAATTGCTGCGGCTGGAACTCGCCGACTTCATCCGAAAGAACACGCCCAGGATCGAAGGGAACGTCGACATCGAAACGCAGCCGACGCAGGGCTTTCAGCGCGTGATCCAGCGCGCGATCCTCCACGCGCAGTCGTCGGGGAAAAAAGAGGTCAACGGCGCCAACGTCCTCGTCGCGATTTTCGGCGAAAAGGATTCCTACGCCGTCTACTATCTTCTCAAGCAAGGCGTTTCGCGGCTCGACGTCGTCAACTTCATCGCGCACGGAATCACCAGGATTCCCGGAAAGCAGCCCCACGCCGAAACGGTTGAAACCGAAGCCGACCCCCGCAAGACGGACGTGCTCGAAAGCTTCACGGTCAATCTCAACCGGCTCGCCTCCGAGAACGGGATCGACCCCCTGATCGGGCGCTGCGGTGAAATAGAGCGCGTCATCCAGGTTTTGAGCCGGCGCCGCAAAAACAACCCGCTGCTCGTCGGCGAAGCCGGCGTCGGGAAAACCGCGATTGCGGAAGGACTCGCGCGGAAAATCGTCGAAGGGAGCGTTCCCGAAATCCTTTCGAACGCGACCGTCCACGCGCTCGATATCGGAGCGATGCTCGCGGGGACGAAATACCGCGGCGACTTCGAACAGCGTCTCAAGGGCGTCGTCAAAGAGTTGCAGGGCTTGCCCAACGCGATTCTCTTCATCGACGAAATCCACACGCTGATCGGCGCGGGCGCGGCTTCGGGCGGAACGCTCGACGCGTCGAACCTCCTCAAACCGGCGCTTTCCGGCGGGCGATTGAAGTGCATCGGCGCGACGACCTATACCGACTACCGCGGCGTTTTTGAAAAAGACCACGCGCTTTCCCGCCGCTTCCAGAAAATCGACGTCGTCGAACCCTCGACGTCCGACGCGATCGAGATACTCAAGGGCTTGAAGTCCCGCTTTGAAGCGCACCACGGCGTGAAGTATTCGATTCCCGCGCTCGTTTCGGCCGTCGAGCTTTCGGTGCGCTTCATCGCCGACCGCTTCCTGCCCGACAAGGCGATCGACGTCATCGACGAAGCCGGCGCGGCGCAACACCTCCTGCCGCGTTCGAAGCAGAAAAAGATGATCGGCAAACCCGAAATCGAAGACGTCGTCGCAAAGATGGCGCGCCTGCCGTCGACGCGCGTGTCGACCGACGACAGAGCCGCGCTGAAGAACCTCGCGCGCGACCTGAAGGCCGTCGTCTTCGGCCAGGACGCGGCGATAGAAGCGCTCGCCAAGGCGGTCAAGCGCGCGCGTTCGGGCCTCGGCGCGCCCGACAGGCCGATCGGGAGCTTTCTGTTCTCCGGCCCCACGGGCGTCGGAAAAACCGAAGTGGCGAAGCAACTCGCGTACTGCCTGAGCGTCGAACTCCTGCGTTTCGACATGTCCGAATACATGGAGCGTCACGCCGTATCGCGGCTGATCGGCGCGCCGCCGGGTTACGTCGGTTTCGACCAGGGTGGGCAGTTGACCGAGGCGGTCGCAAAAGCGCCCTACAGCGTGCTCCTCCTCGACGAAATCGAAAAAGCGCACCCCGACATCTACAATATCCTGCTCCAGGTCATGGATCACGGAACGCTGACCGACAACAACGGGCGCAAGGCCGATTTTCGGAACGTCATCATCGTCATGACGACGAACGCCGGACAGGAAGCGCTGCAAAAAGCGCGCATGGGTTTTACCGACACTCGCCGGACGGGCGACGAAATGGCCGAGATTCGACGCTTGTTTTCCCCCGAATTCCGAAACCGCCTCGATGCGATGATCTCCTTCCATCCGCTCGACCACGACGTCGTCCTTCTCGTCGTCGACAAATTCCTGATGCAGTTGGAACAGCGGCTGAACGAAAAGAAAATCGAAGTCTCCTTCTCCGACGCGCTCAAAGAGCATCTGGCGAAGAAGGGGTTCGACCCCTCGATGGGCGCGCGGCCGATGGCGCGCCTGATTCAGGACACGATCCAGGCTGCGCTTGCCGACGAACTCCTGTTCGGGCGATTGACAAACGGCGGCCAGATCGCCGTCGACATCGACGCCGACGGAAAAGTCAGGCTGGTTTTCGAATCAGGAGACGGGGAACAGAGAACAGGAGACAGAGGCTCGATTCCAGAGCGCTCGCTACCGCTCGCCTTGTGATCTTGCCGTGCCCTATCGGCGGTATAGGTTGGGCTGAACGAATGTGAAGCCCAACGATTCCGCAGGCGCATGAATAACGGTGGGATGGTATTCCTGGTGGGGTTTCGTCACTCCGGCGGCAACGCCGCTGCTCACCGATCTGATTCCTGTCTCCTGATACCTGATACCTGATCCTGAAATGGCTTGCGCTTCGCGCAAGCGAGACGTTGGGCATCGCTGCGCTCACCCCAACCTATGCACGCTGCGGAACGTTGGGCATCGCTTGCGTTGCGCTACGCTCCTCCAACATCCTCATGTAACGACCAAGGCGATCGGGATTATCGCGCCGCCGGAAGTTTTTCCCGGACGGGGAGCGGCGCGGGTTCGACGCGCTCGATCACGAAGGGGTCGGGCGCGCCGTCGTCGTCGATTCGCACGACGCGCAGCGACGACGCCATCTCTTCCATGTTCGCGTACGCCTTTTTGAGCATTGCGGGGTAGGTCGAAGGGTCGGGGTCCCGCGTGTAGTCGTAAGGCGGCAGACTGAGTTCGACACGCAGGCTTCGGTCGGGCCGAAGGAAGGTGGAGTAAAAATAGCGCCGTTTGTAGGAATCGTCCGCAATATAACGGATCCAGATGCGCCCGTTGATCGTGACGGGTTCGGGGAGGACCACGATCCCGAAGCCTTTTCGGGTATCAATTGCGTACTGGCCGCCTGCTTTTTCTCGCTCTTCCCGCGACGGGTACCGGGATTTCA
>JAISDL010000172.1 GCA_031264825.1 Accumulibacter sp.
CCCTGAACGACTGGTTAAACCCCTTCCTCCCGCTCAACGGCGGCATCGCGATCATCCTCCGTCTCCTGCGCCGGAGCGGCGAAACCCTGCACCAGGTTGCGCACGGCGAATTATTCCAGTTGATGCCCAACGGGGTTGCGCCGCAAATGGTGCGCGTCTCGCTCGCGCCCGAACTCGTGCTCGTCCCCGAAGTCAGCGCCAACAAATACGTCATCAATATACGCTTTGTTCACCCGAACAAAGAAAATCGTGCAGGCGCCCAGGAGGCGGAAGTCGAAATTCCCTTCGACGTCGCGGTATGCAAACTCTGATTCCTTTTCCAGTTCATTCATACCGAGAAGACGAGCCGCAGACAGTACAGGTAGTACGGCAAGGCGAGTCGACAAAGGAAGGGATGAGCTGGAAATGGAATTGAAGACTGGGCGCGTGGTGCGCTGCCCACAGTGCGGCGGCGAATCGCTGTGGTCCCCCGATAACCGCTTCCGTCCCTTCTGCTCGGAGCGCTGCAAACTCATCGACCTCGGCGCGTGGGCGAGCGACTCGTACCGCATTCCCGATCAGGAATCAGGTATCAGGGATCGGGAATCAGATCAGTGAGCGGCGGCTTCGCCGCCGGAGAAAGATCGTTGAAACACCGATCGGTTTTCATCTGATCCCCGATGCCTGATCATCGTCGGCGTCGTGGCGTATGGCGGAGAGTTTTTTGAGCAATTCCGGTAGCCGAAATTGCACCGTCTCCCACACCACATCGAGGTCGATGTCGAAATAGCCGTGGGCTATGCGGTTGCGCATGCCGCGCATGTCGTGCCACGGTATTTCAGAATGATTCTGGATGAACTCGGCGTAGCGGTTCATCGCCTTCGTGGTCGCCTCGCCGATGATGATGAGATTCATGATGACGGCCTGTTGGGTGCGCTTGTCCTCGAGGAAGTCGTCCTGAGTCAAGCCTTCCACGAAGCTGCGTGCATAGGTCGCGGCTTGCCGCATATGATCGAGGTAATCGGGCAGGCGGTTCTCGTTCATACCGGTTGCGCCTCCGCGAGCACCTTGGCGCGGAACTTCGGCGGCAAATCGCCGGGCGTCAGCAAATCAACGCTGACGCCGAGCAGCAATTTCAGTTCTTCTTGCAGGCCGCCCAAGTCAAACAGGGTCGCGCCGGGCAACGCATCGACCAAGAGATCGATGTCGCTGCCTTCCTGGTCGGTGCCGTGCAGCACCGAGCCGAAGACGCGCGGGTTCGCCGTGCGAAAGCGGCTTACCACTTCACGTACCGCGCTTCGCTTCAGGTCGAGCGCAACGGACGGTCGCATGGTGATTCCTTTCTTATCGAAACAGCTTTCATTTTACAGCGATTTTCCCTCTGTACGTCGGGCCTGAAATCCCCGCTCACGGCATCCCGCAGAAAAAAAATTTGACTTCCCTGAAAAATCGGGATTAGAATCCGCGTCAGTTTTTGGGTGCCTCGATTGAATCCTTGGATCGAGGTGAAACGGGAAGCCGGTGAAGCCGAGTGCAAACGCGCACTTAGAGCCATTCCGGCGCAGCCCCCGCTGCTGTAAGCCTGACGACTTCGTCAAAACGCCACTGTGCGGAATCTGCACGGGAAGGCGACGAAGAAGGAAGAAGGCGAGCCAGAAGACCGGCCCAAAAATGGTTTGGTGTCCCCGGGGTGGGGGAAAGCCGGCCGTCCGGTCAGGATGTTTTCTCGTTCATCCGTTTTTCACGTGGCCGTGGCAACCAGCTTGTTCGGCTCCAACTCGACCGTCCCCTCCCGGGCGCCTTTTGTATTTCTGTGCTTTGAGAAGCTCCGTTCAAAGGAAGGCTCGCTCGACAGATGGCGCGTGGGGAATTTTCGTCGCTTTACGCAAGAAGCGGTTTCGACCCGGCGCGTGACGCCCAGCCCTGGAGGGATGAAGGCGGCTCGCCGGTTTTTTGCGTCGCACTCTTCACATCATCCCCCGCCGCGCGGCCCTGCCGTGCTCTTGCCTTTCCCGATCGTTTACGCCGCCCGGAATGCCCGAGAAGAAAGGGTGTTTGTTTCAGGCGGTGTTTTTACGCCGCTTTTTTGCGAGACGCGGTGCTGTGCAGGCGAGAGGGTGGAACGAAACGAGAGGGGCGCGGGGGAGGCTGAATTCGCAGAGGCGGCAAGGATGAAACTCAAGACGATTTTTTGTAAAAACACGAAGAACACAGGAGGAAAGGGAAAGCGATGGATGAAACGGGATTGACGGTCGATATCACGACAATCGACGCGGACAAGGGATTTTTCGACGAATTCGAGCGACCTGAAAAAGAAAAGTGGAAGGACGAAGTCGTCAAGGCGCTGAAGGGCGCGCCCTTCGATAAGGTCATGTTTACAAAGACTTATGAAAACCTGACGATCGAGCCGATTTACAACGCGGAGGACATCGAAGGCTTGCCGCACCTAAAGTCGCGGCCGGGTTTTTTGCCCTACGTCCGCAATACGAAGCCCGAAGGTTTTCTGGGCGAGCCGTGGAAGATCGCGCAGGAACTGACGCTGGCTTTTCCTGAGAAATTCAACGAGGAGGCGCGTTACGACACTTCGCGCGGGCAAACCGGGCTGACCGTCGTTCTCGACCGGGCGACGCGGACGGGGAAGGACCCCGCCGACGCGCCCGAAGAAGACGTGGGCGGAGGAGGGCTTTCGCTTGCGACGCTCGGCGACCTGAAGCGTGCGCTCTTTGAACTCGATCTGAAAGCCTTGCACCTGCAATGCTATACGGGCGCGACCGCGTTGCCCTTGCTTGCGATGCTCGTCGCCGCGCTGAAGTCGGAGAACAAGGAAGCCGGCAAGGACTTGGGCGGTGCGTGCTTCGGGAGCGACCCCTGGGTCGAGCTTGCGACCGAGGGCGCGCTGGAAATGTCGGCCGAAACGGCGCTCGAATGCATGTATCAGACGAGCCGTTGGGCGGTCAAGAACGCGCCGAAACTCCAGACGGTCTTTATCCAGGGGCATCCCTGGCACAACGCCGGCGCAAGCTCGACCGAAGAAGTCGCTTTCGCGCTTGCGACGGCGGCCGAATACCTGCGTGGAATGATTGAGCGCGGTCTTTCGATCATTGATGCTGCGCCGCGCATTCGCTTCGGATTTTCGCTGGGTTCGAATTTCTTCATGGAAATCGCCAAGCTGCGCGCGGCGAGAATCCTGTGGAGTCAACTCGTCGCGGCCTTCGGCGGGAACGAAGAGTCTCAGAAAATGGCGATTCACGCGCGCACTTCGGCGCGCAACAAAACGCTCTACGACCCCTACGTCAACATGCTGCGCGTGACGAGCGAAGGCTTTTCGGGTGCGGTCGGCGGCGCCGACAGCATGCACATCGGCCCGTTCGACGAGCCGATGCGGACGCCGGACCGCTTCTCGCGGCGTATCGCGCGCAACGTGCAGATCGTCCTTCAGGAGGAAGCGCGCTTTACGATGCCGATCGACATGGGCGGCGGCTCCTACACGATCGAGAAAATGACACACGAGTTCGCTTCTTCGGCGTGGGGAATCTTCCAGTCGATCGAAAAAGACGGCGGCATGCTCGCGGCGATCCAGTCCGGGAAGGTTCAGGCGATCACAGCGGAAACGGCGGCGAGACGCGCGAAGAACATCGAGACGCGCCAGGACGTCATACTCGGTACGAACATGTACGCGAACCTGTCCGAAAAAAAGATCGAAGCGCCGCAGGAAGACCGGAAGCAGATCAAGAAGCTGCGCGAAGACGAAGTCACGGCGTACCGGCGGAACAATATGCTCTACTCGATGGAAGAGCAGTTCGTCGCGCTCGAAAAGAGCTTCAAGGCGCCCGACGGCGGCTGCGTCGACGCGGCGGCGGAAGCGATCGAGAAGGGTGCGTCGCTCGGCGACGTTTTCGGAGTTCTCGCCGACCTCGACAAGGATCGTCCGACGGCGAAGGCGTTGAAGATCGAGCGCTCGACCGAGGCGATGGAAGCCTTGAGAAAGCGGATGGAAGACTGGCTCGAAAAAACGGGGCAGCGCCTCCAGATTTTCCTGGCGAATATGGGGCCGATCCCGCAGCACAAGCCGCGCGCCGACTTCACGAGCGGTTTCTTCGAGGTTTCAGGATTTCAACTGCTCGGCAACACCGGCTTTGAAACGACGGACGCGGCGGCCGAAGCCGCGCTCGCGTCGGGTGCGCCGATCGTCGTGATCTGCTCGACCGACGCGACCTACCCCGACTACGTGCCGGCGCTGACGGCGCGCCTCAAGGCGGCCAAGCCCGAAACGACGGTCATCGTCGCCGGGAAGCAGCCCGCCGAAGTCGAAAAGGCTTTCAAAGACGCGGGCGTCGACGATTTCATCCACGTCCGGGCCAACTGTTACGCGCTCAACAAGACACTCCAAGAAAAGTACATGAGGTAACGAGATGACTGTTTTTCCTGATTTTGCCGAATTGCCTTACAAGCCCGTCAAAAAAGACGTCGACCAGAAAACCTGGGAAGAGGCTTTCAAGAAAAGAAAAGGCGAATTGCCCGTCTGGATGACGAACGAACAGATTCCGGTCAAGGCGCTTTATACCGAGGACGACATGCCGGGGATCGAGCACCTCGGTTTCACCGCCGGCATCGCGCCCAATTTGCGCGGCCCCTACCCGACGATGTACGTCCAGCGTCCGTGGACGATCCGGCAGTACGCGGGGTTTTCGACCGCCGAGGAGAGTAACGCGTTCTACCGCCGCAACCTGGCGATGGGCCAAAAGGGTCTGTCGGTCGCGTTCGACCTGGCGACGCACCGAGGCTACGACTCGGATCACCCGCGCGTCGTCGGCGACGTCGGCAAGGCGGGCGTCGCGATCGACTCGATCCTCGACGTCGAAATCCTGTTCTCCCGCATCCCGCTGAACGAAATGTCGGTGTCGATGACGATGAACGGCGCGGTTCTTCCGGTGCTCGCGTTCTACATCGTCGCGGGCCTGGAGCAGGGCGCGAAGCTCGAACAGCTCGCCGGGACGATCCAGAACGACATCCTCAAGGAGTTCATGGTTCGGAACACCTACATCTACGAGCCGAAAGGTTCGATGCGGATCATCGGTGACATCTTCGAGTACACGTCGCGCTTCATGCCGAAGTTCAACAGCATCAGTATTTCGGGCTACCACATGCAGGAAGCCGGTGCGACCGCCGACATCGAACTCGCCTACACGATCGCCGACGGGCTCGAATACGTCCGTACCGGGATCGCCGCGGGGATCGACGTCGACAAATTCGCGCCGCGCCTCTCGTTCTTCTGGGCGGAAGGGATGAACTACTTCATGGAAGTCTCGAAACTGCGCGCCGGCCGTCTGCTCTGGGCCAAGCTCTTGCGCCAGTTCAACCCGAAGAACCCCAAGTCGCTCGCGCTACGGACGCACTCGCAGACCTCCGGCTGGAGCCTGACCGAGCAGGACCCGTACAACAATGTCGCGCGGACCTGCATCGAAGCGATGGCGGCGACGCTCGGCCACACGCAGTCGCTGCACACCAACGCGCTCGACGAAGCGATCGCGCTGCCGACGGACTTCTCCGCGCGGATCGCCCGCAACACGCAGATTTACCTGCAAAACGAAACGAGCATCTGCAAGGCGATCGACCCCTGGGGCGGCTCGTACTACGTCGAGTGGCTGACCGACCAACTGCGGAAGCGCGCGTGGAGCCACATCATCGAAGTCGAAAAACTCGGCGGGATGGCCAAGGCGATCGAAACGGGCCTGCCGAAGATGCGGATCGAGGAAGCGGCCGCGCGCCGTCAGGCAAGGATCGACTCGAAATTCGAACCGATCATCGGCGTCAACAAATACCGCCTCGAACAGGAAGACCCGATCGACATCCTGTCGATCGACAACACGGCGGTACGTGCCGCGCAGATCGATCGCCTGAAAAAACTGCGCAGCGAGCGCGACAACGCGCGCGTTCGGCAACTGCTCGACGCGATCACGCAAGCCGCGGAATCGCGCAAAAACGGGAATCTGCTCGAACTTTCGGTCGAAGCCGCGAAGGCGCGCGCGAGTCTCGGTGAAATCTCGGACGCGATCGAAAAAGTCTTCCCGCGCCACAAGGCCGTCATCCGCTCGATTTCGGGGATTTACAGTTCCGAATACGCGCAGGGCGAGGAAATCGCCTCGGTTCAGAAGGCGTGCGGCGAGTTCGAAAAGAAGCACGGCCGCCGTCCGCGTCTGCTCGTCGCGAAGATCGGTCAGGACGGGCACGACCGGGGCGCCAAGGTCATCGCTACGGCCTTCTCCGACCTGGGGTTCGACGTCGACGTGAGTCCGCTCTTCATGACGCCGGAAGAAACCGCAGACATGGCGGTCGAAAACGACGTACACGTCGTCGGCTTCAGTTCGCTCGCGGCCGGACACAACACGCTCCTCCCGCAACTCGTCCAGGAACTCGCCAAACGCGGACGCGGCGACATTCTCGCGGTCATCGGCGGTGTCATTCCCGCGCAGGACTACGACTACCTGTACGCCAACGGCGCGGCGCTGATCTTCGGGCCCGGCACCGTCATCCCGGTCGCCGCGCAGAAAGTGCTCGAAAAAATCAACGCGGTTCTCGATTAGGCTCGACGCCGATGACCAAGGACGCAATCAACCGTCCCGAATGGGTGCCGGACACGGCGGGCGAGGCCGAGGGCTTCACGACCAACGTCATGTCGGGAATCAAAAGCCGGCACGACGGAATGCCGGGAAGCCCTTCGGGCACGTCGGTCTACACCGGAGGGACGCGCCGCCGCGAACTGAGTCTCGACGAGTACGTCGACGGCGTGCTCTCCGGCGACCGCGCCGTTCTCGCCCGCGCGATCACGCTCGTCGAGAGCAACGCCGAGCGCCATCAAGACCTCGCGCAGGAAATGCTGATGCGCCTTTTGCCGCACGCGGGAAAAACGGTTCGCGTCGGGATCACGGGCGTCCCCGGCGCCGGGAAGAGTTCCTTGATCGAAACCTTGGGACTTCGCCTCTGCGCCGAGGGACACAAACTCGCCGTCCTCGCCGTCGACCCGAGCAGCAGCGTCACGGGCGGCAGCATCCTCGGCGACAAGACGCGGATGGAACAGCTTTCGCGCAATCGCAGTGCCTACATCCGGCCGTCGCCTTCGGGCGGCGTGCTGGGCGGGGTTGCGCGAAAGAGCCGCGAAACGATGATCGTCTGCGAATCGGCGGGATTCGACGTGATCCTCGTCGAAACCGTCGGCGTCGGGCAGAGCGAAGTCACCGTGCGCTCGATGGTCGACCTCTTCATGCTCATGCAGATCGCGGGCGCCGGAGACGAGTTGCAGGGGATCAAGAAGGGCGTGATGGAGCGTTCCGACCTGATCGTCGTCAACAAGGCCGACGGTGACAACAAGTTGCGCGCCGAGGCCGCGCGCGTTGACTATCAGCGCATCCTGCACTACCTCCAGCCATCGACCGAAGGCTGGCGGACGCAGGCGCTGACGTGTTCGGCCTACACCGGCGACGGCGTTGCCGAACTCTGGGCCGTCGTCGAAGAATTCAGGCAGAACACGACGGCTTCGGGGGTTTTTGAAAAACGCCGCCAGCAACAGAATCTCGACTGGATGCACAGCATGGTTTCCGAGCAGCTCAAGCGGAAGTTCTACAATCATCCGAACGTGCGGATGAACATCCCGCTCGTCGAAGAGATGATCGTCCAGGGACGCCTGTCGCCGACGCGCGCGGCGACGCTATTGCTCGCGCTCGACGAAACCACGGAGACGCGCGTCCTGCGGTTCTGAATGCGGGACACCTGTGATTGCTGGGGCACGGCGCGCCGTGCCCTCTCGGCGGTATAGGTTAGTGTGAAACAACACGGGATTTGGGCGCAAAAAATCATCGCCGACAATGACGCCGCGATGACTTACGCAAAGAGCAAATGCCTGTAACCCGCCACCTCGGCCAAG
>JAISDL010000225.1 GCA_031264825.1 Accumulibacter sp.
TCAGATGAAAACCGATTTCAACCGCGAAAGGCGCGAAAGACGCGAAAAGTGAAGTGTTGCATGAATTTTCGCGCGTGTCCGTGTTTCGCGGTTCTTGTCTCCTGATCCCTGATCCCTGAAGTGGCTTGCGCTTCGCGCAAGCGAGACGTTGGGCATCGCTGCGCTCACCCCAACCTATACTCTGGGAGTGTGGGCATCTTGCCCGCCTCGTGGATTTTTCTCCGGCGGCGAAGCCGCCGCTGACCGATCTGATCCCTGATTCCTGACATCTGATACCTGACGTTGGCATCGCTAAAGCTCACCCCAATCTATTCTCTGCTCCCTGATCCCTGTCTCCTGATTTCGATGATCGCTTTTTTCACCGTTTGCGCTTCTTTTGAAGCCGGGTCGATCGACGGGAGCAGGTGTTCCCAGAAATTGGCGGCCGCGCCGAGGTCGCCGCGCTCGGCAGCGGATACGCCCACGAGGACGAGCGCGCGGAGCGTGTCGGGGTTCTGCGCGAGCGCGCGTGAGATCAGTGTGTCGATTTTTGCGTCGACGCGCCCTCGATTGAGGAAGAAAAGCGCTTCGGCGTAATCGACGAGCGCGGCGGCGTCGCCGTCGATCGCTTCGCCGCTTCGCGCGAAGTTTTGCGCCGCCTCGGTGAAGCGTCCGCTCGCGTTGTAGATGCGCGCGAGCCGAATCCGGCTTTGCGCATCGTCCGGGTTCGCGTGCAGCTTTTCTTCGAGTTCGCCGACGAGCGTCCGAACGAGGCGCTCGGCTCGGGACGTTTCGCTTTCGGGTGCGAGCGCCGCCGGCGTACCGAGATACATATAGACGGCCGTCGCGGCGAGCGGGATGACAAGAGCGAGCGCCAAAGCCCTGACGCTTCGCCGCTCAGGCATCTCACCCGGAAATTCGCGCGCGCCGACCGCGCTGCTCTCTTCGCTCATGTGGCGTAAAAGCTCGTCTTCACCTTCATCGAAATCGGCATCGGTGATCCTCCCGCGCTCCGGTAGCGCAGAGGCGCGGCGCTTCAGGTGGAGGGCAAAAGCGGCGAAGGACGCGACGAAGAGGAGCGCGGGGCCGAACCACAGGAGCGCGGCGCGGCGCGTGAGGCGGGGGCGGTAACGGATGAAGTCGCCGTAACGGTCGGTCATGAAGTCCATGATTTCGTCGTCGCTCTTCCCTTCGAGAATCATCGCGCGAATCCGGTCGCGCAGGTCGCCGGCGAGTTCGGCGTTCGAACTCGCGAGCGACTCGTTCTGGCAGACCATGCAGCGCAGTTCGGAAGAGATTGCGAGCAGACGTTTTTCGACGGCGTCTTGCGCGAACGCCGGAAAGGCGCACGCGAGGATCAGCAGAAGCGCGGAAAAGAAGCGCGGCGGGAGGTTTTTCATCGTGAAAGCGCCTCGACGAGCGGGAGGAGTTTCTCGACGAGCACGTCGCGCGTCATCGGGCCGGTATGTTTCAAGCGTATGACGCCGTTTTTGTCGATCACGAAGGTTTCGGGAACGCCGTAAACGCCGTAGTCGATGCCGACGCGCCCGTCGACGTCGAGGACAGAAAGCGCGTAGGGGTCGCCGTGGCGCTGTAACCACGCATTCGCGCGCTTGCGCGCGAGTTCGCGTTCGGCGGCGGGGTCGAGCTTCGCGGCGGCTTGCGCGCCGTCGCCACGGACTTCCTTGTAATTCAAGCCGACGAGCGGGAGCGTGTCTTTCATGCGGACGAGCAGCGGATGCTCTGCGCGGCAAGAAACGCACCAAGTCGCCCAGACGTTGAGGAGCCAGACCTTTCCGCGCATTCCGTCGGGGGAAAAAACTTTTGGAGTGGCGCCTTCGGGCACAGCGCTCAAGACGGGGAGCGAAAACGCCGGCGCGGTGCGACCGACGAGCGGCGAAGGAAGCTCGTGCGGGTCGCGTTCGAGGCCGAGCGCCATGAGCGCGACGACGGCGATGAAAACGAAGAGGGGCCAGAAAAAGCGATTCATGTCGGTGAAGAAGGTCGGGGCGCGTTTTTCGATTTTATTTCAGAAGCGCGCGTTTTTGCCCGCTCGCGCCTCTTCTCGGCGCGGCAGTGTCCGAAAGCGGCAAGCACGCCGCCGAGCGCCGCGAGTGCGCATCCGCCCCATATCCAACTGACGAAAGGCTTGCGCGAGATTCGCACCCGCCACGCGCCTTCGGGCGCGTCGCGGTCGGCGGGTGTGTCGAGCGCGACGTAAAGGTCGCGCGCAAAGTCGATCGCGGCTTCGGTCATCACAATACCCGAAGCCGGGTAGAAACGCTTCTCCGGGAGAAGCTTGCGCAGAATCCGACCCTCGCGGCCAAGGTCGAAGTCGGCGACGAAGGCGTGGTAGTTCGGGCCGTTCTCGCCGTGGACGCCGTTGAAGTGAAAAGCGTAATTCGCAAATTCGACCGTCTCGCCGCCGGCGAACAGAAAAGTTTTTTCGTCGGGGTAGCCGTTGGCGAGCGTGATCCCGGCGACGAGCGCGGCGACGCCGACGTGCGCGACGTGGGTCCCGCCGAAATCGACGAGGCGCCGGAATAAGAAAAAGTGAGGTGAGGACGCGCGAACGCGCATCGTCGTCAAGGCGTTCTGGATGCTTGAGAGCGCGATCCACGCGGCGAGCGTCAGACCGAGGGCGGGCAGGGGTTTCCACGCGCCGAAGAAAGTGGGCACTGATATCCCGAAAGCGAGCGCGAGAAGGAAGGTGGGGCGCAGCCTTCGGATGAGTGTGCCAAACTCAGTACGCTTCCAGCGCGCGTTGATTGCGGCGCCGGTCAAAAAAAGCGCCGAAACCGCCAGCGGAGTGAATACGGTGTCGAAGTAGGGCGCTCCGACCGAAATCTTGCCGAGGCCGAGCGTATCGATCGCCAAGGGGTAGAGCGTGCCGAGCAGGATCGACGCGCACGCGACCATCGACAAGATGCTGACGACGAGCAGGAAGGTTTCGCGCGACGCGAAGGCGAAACGCCCACCGGGGGAGACGCGCGGCGCGCGCCACGCGAAGAGCGCGAACGAGGCGCCGACGACGAGCGTGAGGA
>JAISDL010000024.1 GCA_031264825.1 Accumulibacter sp.
CTTCACACCAGACCGTTGCCAGTCTCGCATGTATCCGTAGGCTACTGATGACGGAACATCAGGTTCCTCATCGGGTTGCCCCGATCGGAACAATTACTCAAGCGACCTCACGTCGCACACTCCTGATATGCGCATGCGGAATCGTTGGGGTTCCCTGCGCTCACCCCCAACCTATACCGCCGCTGGGCACGGCGCGCCGTGCCCCTGCGCGCTCGGCCCAAGCGATACCGGCCTGCTCTGTCCTTATCAACTCCCGTTAATGCTGGTATAGTATTATCCGCGTCGTCTCGGCGCGCGTACGGCGGTGGGCGGCATCGGTGCGCTTTTGGCGCTTCAGAGCGGTCGGGCATTCCTTTTCAAACGCACTCATCCGGGGGCTTTCGATTTGGCCGAAGCGGAAAAAATGGACGGCGTCAAGGTCATGGTCATTGACGACAGCAACACGATACGGCGCAGCGCCGAGGTTTTCCTCGTGCGCGCGGGTTGCAAGGTCATCCTTGCGGAAGACGGCTTTGACGCGCTGGCGAAAATCGCCGATCATCAGCCCGACCTTATTTTTTGTGACATCATGATGCCGCGCCTCGACGGGTACCAGACTTGTACGCTGATCAAGAAAAACCACCATTTCCGCGCGACGCCGGTGATCATGCTCTCGTCGAAGGACGGTCTTTTCGACCGCGCGCGCGGACGCATGGCGGGTTCCGACCAGTATCTGGTCAAGCCGTTTACCAAGGACAGCCTGCTCAGGATGGTCGCCGCATTCTTGCCGGGGCGCGCTTCGCGTGACCTTCCCGGTGAGATTCCCGCAGAGAACCGACCGGAAGGAAAAGAAGGAAAAGCATGACCATCAAGAACATCCTCGTCATCGACGATTCCCCGACCGAGCGTTACATCATCGCCGAGATTCTCATCAAGGCGGGATACCAGGTCAAGACGGTCGAGAGCGCCGAGGCGGGCATCGAGAAGGCGCGCGCCGAGATTCCCGACCTGATCCTGATGGACATCGTCATGCCGGGTCTCGACGGCTACCGCGCGACGCGCATGCTGATGCGTGACGACAGGACGAGAAATATCCCGATCATCGTCTGCACGTCGAAAAAGCAGAAAACCGACATGATCTGGAGCCTGCGTCAGGGCGCGCAGGGTTTCGTCTCAAAGCCCGTCGACGGCAACGAACTGCTTGCAAAGATCGCGGCCCTGTGAAGAAACGCCACGATCGATGAGCGACGCCCCTACCGAACTCTCGGCCACCCTGTCGCCGAACGCCGACGATGCCGACGCGCGCGCGGCGGCGAGCCTGATCGGCGTCCAGTCGGCTTCGGACTCTTGGCTGCTCGACCTGTCGGATTCCGGCGAGATCGTCCCGCTGACGCCGCTGACGCCCGTCCCCCTGACGCGCGCGTGGTTCGCCGGAATTGCGAACATCCGCGGGAACCTTTACGCCGTCACGGATTTTTCGGCTTTTCGGGGGGGAAGTCCGACGCCGCAGAATTCGAGTTCGCGCTTTTTGCTCGTCGGGACGCGCTTCGGGAGCAACGCCGCGCTGCTCGTGACGCGGATGCTGGGGCTACGCAAGGCCGGCGACCTCGTGCGCAAGGACGCCGCTTCGGACGACCCGCCCTGGGTCGAGGGCGTTTATTCCGACAAGGACGCGCGTGTGTGGAAAAAGCTGAACGTGCGCGCGCTCCTTTCCGACAAACGCTTTATGGAGATCGGCGTTTAATCCATGAACGACACCGTGACGGAATTCGATGTCGGTCCGCTGGTCTGGGTCAAGACCGAAATCGACCAGGCTTTGACGCGCGCGCGGCAGGCGTTCCAGCAGTACGCCGCCGCTTCCGCGTCGGGCGGCGCGGACAGGATTCGTCTTTGTCGCACGCATTTGCACCAGGTCAAGGGCGCGCTGGCGATCGTCGGCCTCGACGGGATCCGGCAGTTCGTCGAAGCGCTCGAATCCCTGCTCGACGCGATCGAGCAAACGCCGCCGGAAAAACTCCCGACTCCGCTGATCCTCTCGTCGATCGACAGCGTCGGTCATTACATCGACGACCTGCTCGCGGGGCAGCCCGACCAGCCCTTGCGCCTTTACCCGATTTACGAGCAGATTCAACGCGCGCGCGGCGTCGACCGCGTCTCGAAGTCCGAGCTTTTCTTCCCGGACCTCGACGCGCGGCTTCCGAAGTCGGCGCTCATCGCGCCGGCGCTCGACCGGATTTCACCCGACCTCTTCCAAGGGATATTGCGGAGGGAGCGCAACCGCTTTCAGCGCGGTTTTCTCTCGTGGCTGAAAAATCCCGCGGATCGGGACGGAGTCCACGAGATGCTCCAGGCGATCCGGCGCGTCGAAGCGACGCAGCAAACCAACGCGATGCGCGCTTTCTGGTGGATCGTCGGCGTCGTTCTCTCGGCGCTCGGCGAAGGCGGCTTGCCCGAGAACTTCGACGCGAAGCAGTTGTGCGCGCGCGTCGACCTGCAGATTCGCCGGCTTTCCGAAGGTTCGAAGAATATCGCCGAACGGCTGATGCGCGACCTGCTCTACTTCATTGCGAGCAGCGAGAACCCGATTTTCGACCCGGTCAAGGAAGTCTATCGGCTCGACGCGCTCATCCCCGAAGCAAGCCTCGTTTCGACGACGCCGCGCGAGATCGTCCGCCGAAAATTGCGCGACGTGATCACGATCGCCGGAGACGCGTGGAACAAGTATTGCGCGGGCGCCACGGCGTCGTTCGAGGTCTTCGTGCGGCACACGCGGATTCTCGCGGAAACCGTCGACCAGCTCGGTCAGGCCGATTTCCGCCGTCTCGCGCGAGCGATTCTCGACGTCGCGGACTGGCTGAACGCCGACGGCAAGCGCTTTTCCGAAGCGCTGGCGATGGAGACGGCGACGGCGATTCTGCTCGCGCAGAGCGCGCAGAAGGATTTTCAGGGGCTTGGCGACGATTTCGCGCATCAGGTCGACGTCGCCGTCTCACGCATCCGCGACTGCCTCGCCGGGACGCCGTCCGGCGAGGGCGCGAGGAGCGCGACGCTCGACGAGATGTCCTCGAAGGCACAGGAAAAACTCCTGGTCGAGCAGGTCGTCAAGGAAATCCGGATCAACCTGGCGCAGATCGAGCACGTCCTCGACGATTTTTTCCGCGACGCGGCCAAGCGCGCCGAACTCGAAACGCTCGACGCGCCGATCCGGCAAATCGCCGGCGCGCTGACGATCTTGCAACACGAAAAAGCCGTCGACGCGCTCAACGAATGTCAAAAGGAAATCCGGCGATTCTCCCGCGCGGACTACGTTCCTGAAAACGCCGATTTCGAACGGATCGCCAGCCAGCTTTCGATCATCGGGCTTTTCATCGACTCGATTCCCTACGCGCACGACGATTTCACGTGCTTTTTCCGAAAAATCCAGTCGGAACTCGCCACGTCCGCCGCGCCGTCCGCGAAAGACGCCGAAGGAGCCGGGGGCGCAGACAGGGCTGAGGGAAGCGAAGGCGCCGAAGGAACCGAAAGAACCGAAACTCTCCCGCCGATGTCTTTCGAGCAGGAAGTCGAACAGAAAAAGGAAAGAATCCAATCGCTCCTTGCCGAACTCAAGGAAAATCCCGACGACCCGGCGCTCAAGAGCGCGCTGCGGGAAAACCTCGATACGCTCCGAAAGGACGCCGACCTCGTCGCCGACGCGACGCTCGCGGGAGAAGTCGATTCGCTCAAGGCGCTTTTGGCCGAAGAAGGCGCCAGAGCTTTGCCGTTCGACGCAGCGATGCGTACTTTCCGCTCGCGCGCCGACGCGGCGCAGCCGTCGGCCGAAACCCTGGAACTTTCCCGCGCGAGCGACGAAAAAATAGACGCCGAACTTCTGGAAATCTTCCTGGAAGAAGCGCGGGGCGTGCTGACGACGATCGCGGCGGGACTCGCGGCGCTGAAAGAGCGGCCCGCCGACGGCGAGGCCTTGACGACGGTCCGCCGCGCCTTCCACACGCTCAAGGGCAGCGGCCGCATGGTCGGCCTGAGGGATTTCGGCGAGACGGCGTGGGCGGTCGAGCAAACGCTCAACGTCTGGCTGCGCAAGGAACTCGACGTTGAGCCGAGCGTTCTCGAACTGATCGACGCCGCGCACGCCGTTTTTTCGGCGTGGGTCGACCACCTGACCGGCGCGTCGCCGGAGCTTCCCGACGTTTCAAACGTACGCGCGCGTGCGCGCGCGCTGACCGATTCCGAAGAAAACGACGAACTCCTCGGCGCGCCGCAAGAATCTCCCCCGGGCGGAGAGACCGCTTCGGAGAGAGCCGCGAGCGTCCCGGAAATTTCGCCCGAGCTTCGCGCGATCTTCCGTCAGGAATCCGCCGCGCACCTCGAAGCCCTGTCGAAGGGGCTGCGCGAGCTTGAGCAGGACGAAGACTCGCAAACCCCCGAAGAAATGTACCGCGCGGCGCACACGCTGGCCGGAATTTCGGCTTCCGTCGGTCTGAAAGCGCTGAGCGCCCTCGCGCGCGCGCTCCAGGACGCCCTTGTGCGGCGCGGGGATTCCGGGCGGCGCGCGAGCCTGGAAGCGATCGGCGTCATCCGTCAGGCGGTCGACGAGGTCGAGCAGATGCTCTTCGACGAGAGCCGCGAAGTCGCCCCGCCGCAGGACCTGATCGACGCGCTCGACGCGCTCTACCCGGCGCGTCCCTCCGGTGAAACCGCCGACCCCGGGACGCGCGCGGAGGCCGGAGCGCGCACCGAAACCCAGGCGGCGGTCGGGGCGCAGACGCTTTCCGCGCAGTTGGCCGCCGCCGCGCCGCTCGCCGACGAGATCGACGAACAGTTGTTGCCGATCTTCCTCGAAGAGGCGGCGGACCTCACGACGGAAATCGCCGCGCAACTGCGCCTCTGGCGCGAAAACGCGTCCGGGAAGGACGCCGCGCGGACGCTCGCGCGCCTTCTGCATACCCTCAAGGGCGGCGCGCGCATGGTCGGCGCGATGAACTTGGGGCAAGTCACGCACATCCTCGAATCCTGGGTCGAAAAAACGCTTCACGCGCAGGGGGTGTCGTCCGCCGGAAGCGTAGACAAGCTAGACAAGCTAGACAAGCTCAACAAGATCGGCGAGATCGACGAGATCGGCGACGTTCTGGACGGCATTCTGAGAACGGTCGAAAACCTCCAGACGGGCGGCCTCGGCGAAGAAGCGCGCCCCGCCCTCCCGGAGGCCAAAAAAGCCCCCGACGACGCCCAAGCGGTCGCGCCGCCCGAAGCCGCCAAAACCCTGCTCGAAGCCGCCGAGGCCGAAGTCGAACTCGCGCCGCGTCAGGCGATGCTGCGCGTCCGCGCCGCGCTCGTCGACCGCCTCGTCGGCGAAGCCGGCGAACTCTCGATCGCGCGCGCGCAGATCGAGGGCGAAATGCGCGGCTTCAAGGACTCGCTGATCGACCTGACCGAGAACGTCACGCGGTTGCGCCGTTACCTCCGCGACATCCACATCCAGGCCGAATCGCGGATGCAGTCGCACACGGCGCAGGCCGCCACGGCGCACGGCGAATTCGACCCGCTCGAATTCGACCGGTTTACGCGCTTTCAGGAACTGACGCGGATGATGGCCGAATCGGTCAACGACGTCGGCAACGTCCAGCAAAACCTGCTCAAGAACCTCGACAGCGTTCACTCGGCGCTCCTCGTCCAGTCGCGGCTGAACAAGGAAATACAGTGGGATTTGATGACGATCCGCATGTTGCCTTTCGGGACGATCAAGGATCGCCTCTACCGAATCGTCCGGCAGGTTTCCAAGGAACTCGGCAAGCGCGTCAACCTCGAAATTCGCGGCGAGCACGTCGAACTCGACCGGAGCGTCCTCGAACGGATGATCCCGCCGCTCGAACACCTGCTTCGCAACGCGATCGCGCACGGCATCGAAGACAAGGAAGCGCGCGCCGCGCGTTCCAAACCCGAAATCGGCGAAATCTCGCTGAGCCTGAAGCAGGAAAGCAACGAGATCGCCCTGTGTTTTTCGGACGACGGCGCCGGTCTCGACTTCGGTCGCATCCGTGCGCGCGCGCTCGAAGCCGGCCTCTTGAAGCCCGACGAATTCGCCGACGAAGCGCGGCTCGCCAGCCTGATTTTCATGCCGGGTTTCACGACGGCATCGGAGATTTCGCAAATATCGGGGCGCGGCGTCGGGATGGACGTCGTCAAAACCGAAGTCTCGACGCTCGGCGGGCGAATCGAGACGGTCTCGAAAAGCGGGAAGGGCACGGAATTCAGGATATACCTCCCCCTGACGATGGCGGTCAGCCAAATCCTCCTCTTGCGCGTCGGCAAGAAAAATTACGCGACGCCCTCCCCGATGGTCGAACAGGTCGTCGAACTCAAGGAAGAAGACCTGGCGCGTCTCGACGAAACCGGCGCTCTCGAATGGATGGGGAACCGCTACCCCTGCCACTACCTGCCGCGCCTTCTCGGCGAGGCGCGCGCGCAGCCCGAAAGGCGACCGCCGTACCGGGCGATTCTGTTACGCAGCGGGAAGGAACGTGTCGCGCTCGAAGTCGACGAAGTCGTCGGCAGCCGCGAGATCATCGTCAAAAATCTCGGCCCGCAGCTCTCGCGCGTCGTCGGCCTCGACAGCGCGACGGTTCTGGCGAGCGGTCAGGTCGTCCTGATCCTCAACCCGATCGCGCTCGCGACGCGCAAGCCGGTCGCCGGCGCGCCCGACACGCACGCCCTCGCGGAAGAAGCCGGCGTGCGCCGCGGGCCATCGACGGTCATGGTCGTCGACGACTCGCTGACGATACGCAAGATCGCCAACCGCCTGCTCTCGCGCAACGGCTACCAGACGATCCTCGCGCGGGACGGCGTCGAGGCGCTCGAACTTCTGCGCGATCGCGTCCCCGACCTCATGCTCGTCGATATCGAGATGCCGCGCATGGACGGCTTCGAACTCACGCGCGCGGTCCGCGCGTCCGAACGCACAAAAGACATCCCGATCATCGTGATCACCTCGCGCACGGCGGACAAGCACCGCAACTACGCGTTTGAAATCGGCGTGAACCACTTCCTCGGCAAACCCTTCCAGGAAGACGAACTCCTTGAACTCATCAGGAGACTGAGGACAGAGGACTGAGGACAGAACGGCCTTCGGCCTATCAGGTATCAGGAATCAGATGTCAGGAATCAGATCAATCAGCGGCGGCGTTGCCGCCGGAGATGATCAACGAAAACCCGATCGGTTTTCTTCCGTCTCCTGATTCCTGACATCTGATCCCTGATGGGCATGCCGTGCCCCTACGGTGGAATGATATTCGGAGGAGACTCATTCCAATCTCTCCGGGATAATCCAGCGTCTTTACGTTGGGGTTCGCTACGCTCACCCCAACCTATGCGCGCTTCGTCGCCGGAGAAGAAAAACGAAACACCGGTCGGTTTATCTGATCCCTGATTCCTGATCCCTGATCCCTGAAACCAAAGCATCGACAAGTTTCGCGGCGAATCCCGACAGCGCTTTTCTCTCGCGGACGCAGATTTCCAGGTCGCGCTTCGCCCAAGGCTCGTCGATTTCGACGACGACGGGGGGTTCGCCGGGTCCGGCCGTCCGTAGCGCGCTCAGCGGGACGAGTCCCACGCCGACACCGGCGCCGACCATCCGGCACACCGCGTCGAAGCCGCGCACCTGGATGCGGACGTTGATGTGGCGCCCCAGCGACGCCGCGGCGCTCATCGTGAAGGTGTGAATCGCCGAACCCGCGTGCATCATCACGAAAGGATAATCGACGACGTCGGAAAAGCGCACACTGCCCTTCGACCCGGCGAGCGCGTGCCCCTTGGGGACGATGAGGACGAGCCGGTCGGCGTGGTAGGGTATCCGTTCGACCTGCGCGCCCCCGTCCCCTCCGGCGACGATGCCGACTTCGACTTCGCCGCGCGCGACGGCGACGACGATCTCTGGACTCGGATGTTCTTCGAGCGTGACGCTGATTTTCGGGTTCGCGCGGAGGAAGCCCCCCAGGTCGTCGGGAAGATAGCTGTGGATCGCGTCGGTGTTGGCCCAGAACCGAATGTGACCGCGCACTCCGGCGGCGAAGGGTTCCAGGTCGGCGTGCATCTGTTCGAGCCGCGCGAATACCCTTCTCGCGTGTTGCAGCAGAATTTCGCCGGCGGTCGTCAGACGGACTCCGCGCGGCTCGCGCGCGAGCAGGGGGACTCCCAGCGCTTCTTCGAGGCGGTGGATGCGGTGGCTCGCCGAAGACGCCGCGAGGTTCGCACGGTACGCGCCGTGCGTCAGGTTTTGCGCTTCGGCGACGGCGATGAAAAGCCGCAGGTCGACGAGGTCGTATTTCATCGTAAAGCTCATCCTCCGGTTTGAAACGCTTCGCCAAGGCGCGTCAAGCCCGCCCCCGCGCCTTCCCTTCGTCAAAAACGAACGCAGGATTGCCGATAGAGCAATTGTCGCGCGCCGTACGACGATTCATCATTCATACTACGCTTTTTCCACGCTCGAACATGTTTTCCAACCGCCTTTCTCCCGAACGCGTCGGCGTCATTTTCGCCGTTCTGTCCGCGCTCGGTTTTTCGCTCAAGGCCATCTTCGTCAAGCTGGCGTACCTGGTCGCGCCGGTCGACGCGATCACGCTCCTCTCGTTTCGGATGATTTTCTCGCTCCCGGTCTTCGTCTGGGTCGCGTTCGCGTCCTTGCGCGCCGGACCGTCGATTTCCGGGCGCGACTGGGTTTTCCTGATCGTACTCGGCCTCTTCGGGTATTACGGTTCGAGCATACTCGATTTCATGGGGCTGCAATACATCTCCGCCGGACTCGAACGCCTGATCCTCTTCACCTACCCGATGCTGACGATCCTCATCGGCGTCGCGTTCATGGGAAAATCCTTCGACCGGCGCGAAATAAAATCGATGGTTTTATCGTACGCTGGAATCGGGCTGGCTTTCGCGCACGACCTGCGCGTCACGAGCGACGCAGGCCAGGTCATCGTCGGCGCGAGCCTGGTATTCGGCGCGTCGCTGAGCTACGCGGTCTACCAGGCGTACAGCGAAACCGCGATCAAACGCTTCGGCGTCGCCCGTTTCTCGTCGCTGGCGACGCTCGTTTCAGCCGCCGCGACGGAAATTCACTTCTTCGCCGCGCAACCTCTCTCGGCGCTCGCGCAGCCCGCGCCGATCTATTACTACGGGATCGCCATGGCCGTCTTCTCGACGATCCTGCCGGTTTTCATGCTTTCGGCGGCGACACGCCGGATCGGCGCGTCGCGTTCGGTGCTGATCGGCGCGCTCGGTCCGGTACTGACGGTCTTCTTCGGCTGGTGGCTTCTCGACGAGGGAATCTCGTTCGCGCAGGTCGTCGGAACCGCGCTCGTCCTTGCCGGCGTGTTGCTCGTCGGAAAGGCGAAGAGCGCGGAAGGCGTCAGGCCGATAAATTCAGACGCGAACAGATCTCCAGCGTCAGCGCCGACTGGTTCATCGAAAAGAAATGAAGTCCCGGCGCCCCGCCGGCCAGAAGACGCTCGCAAAGGCGCGTCACGAGGTCGAGGCCGAACTTCCTGATCGCGTCGGTATCGTCGCTGAGTTCCTCGAATTTGCGCCGCATCCAGCGCGGCAGCTCGGCGCCGCAGTTGTCGGAAAAGTGCGCGAGTTTCGAAAAGCTGTTGATCGGCATGACACCCGGAACGATCGGAATCTCGACGCCGAGCTTGTGCGCGTCGTCGACGAGGTTGAAGTACGCGTCGGCGTTGTAGAAATACTGCGTGATCGCCGAATCCGCCCCGGCGCCGACTTTTTTCACGAAGCCCGAAAGGTCGTCGCGCGGATGCCGCGCCTGCGGATGCCATTCGGGATAGGCCGCGACGCGGATATGAAAATGGTCTCCGGTTTCCCTGCGGATGAATTCGACGAGTTCGGCCGCGTGGCGGAACTCGCCGGCCTCGGCCGTCCCGGAAGGCAGGTCGCCGCGCAGCGCGACGATGTCGCGGATTCCCGCCGACCGGTAATCTTCGAGGATTTCGCGGATTTTGGCGCTCGTCGAACCGATGCACGACAGGTGCGGCGCGACGCGAACGCCTTCGGCCTGGATTTCTTTCGCGGCGTCGAAGGTGCGCTCGCGCGTCGTCCCGCCCGCGCCGAAAGTGACCGAATAGAAATCGGGATTCAGCACGGCGAGCTGTCGGCGAACGGCGCGCAGCTTTTCGACGCCTTCGGGCGTCTGCGGCGGAAAGAATTCCACCGAAAGTTCGGTTTTCTGTTTCATGGTGGGGGTTCCGGCGGGGTCAATAACGATAATGGTCGGCTTTGTACGGCCCTTCGACGGGCACGCCGATGTAGCGCGCCTGCACTTCGGTCAGCGTCGTCAGTTCCGCGTTGAAGCGCGTCAGTTGCAGGCGCGCGACTTTTTCGTCGAGCCGCTTCGGCAGCGTGTAGACGCCGACGGGATACTCGCCCGTGCGGGTAAAAAGCTCGATCTGCGCGAGCGTCTGGTTCGCAAAACTCGACGACATGACGTAGCTCGGATGCCCGGTCGCGCAGCCCAAGTTCACGAGACGCCCCTTCGCAAGCAGGATGAGGCGCTTGCCGTCCGGGAAAATGACGTGGTCGACCTGCGGCTTGATTTCTTCCCACGCATACTGTTCGAGCGAGGCCACGTCGATTTCGTTGTCGAAGTGCCCGATATTGCAGACGATCGCCTGATCCTTCATCTTTTGCATATGCGCGTGCGTGATGACGTGAAAATTCCCCGTCGTCGTGACGAAAAGGTCGGCCTTGTCGGCGGCGTACTCCATCGTCACGACGCGGTAGCCCTCCATCGCCGCCTGGAGGGCGCAGATCGGGTCGACTTCCGTCACCCAGACCTGCGCGGAAAGCGCGCGAAGCGCCTGCGAACACCCCTTGCCGACGTCGCCGTAACCGCAGACGAGCGCGATCTTCCCGGCGATCATCACGTCGGTCGCGCGCTTGATTCCGTCGACGAGCGATTCCCGGCAGCCGTAGAGGTTGTCGAACTTGGACTTCGTCACGGAGTCGTTGACGTTGATCGCGGGAATCTTCAGTTCGCCGTTCTGGTGCATCTGGTACAGGCGATGGACGCCGGTCGTCGTCTCCTCGGTCACGCCGAGGATTTTTTCGAGACGCGACGAATACCACGCGGGGTCTTCTTTGATGCGCGCGCGGATCGCCGCGAACAGGATTTTTTCTTCTTCCGAAGACGGCGCGTCGAGCACGGAGGCGTCTTTTTCGGCGCGCGCGCCCAAGTGCAGAAGAAGCGTCGCGTCGCCGCCGTCGTCGAGAATCATGTTGCTATCGACTCTTTCGCCGTTCTCCGCCGCGGGCCAGTCGAAAATGCGGTGCGTATAGTCCCAGTAGTCGGCAAGCGATTCGCCCTTGACGGCAAAAACCGCGATGCGGCGCGCGGCGATCGCCGCGGCGGCGTGGTCCTGCGTCGAAAAAATATTGCACGACGCCCAGCGGACTTCGGCGCCGAGCGCGACGAGCGTCTCGATCAGAACGGCCGTCTGGATCGTCATATGAAGCGACCCGGAAATGCGCGCGCCCTTCAGCGGTTGCGTGGGCGCGAATTCTTCGCGGATGGCGACAAGCCCCGGCATCTCGGTTTCGGCAATCCGGATCTCTTTGCGCCCCCAGGCGGCGAGTTCGGGGTCGGCGATGACACAATCGGTAAAAACAGCCACAACGTTTCTCCTGAAAAACGGCGGCCGGAACGAAAGGAAAATGGGGAAGCGCTTGAGGGAAGGCTTTCTCACTCCTCGCCGCGACCGTCGCGGGTTGAAAAGTGAGCGCCGTTTACACCGAGCCTGAAACCGCCATTCATCGACGGTCTTGCAACGCTCCTCGGATAGTGCCGGATTATAATCCTGGAAACCGTAGTTGACCACTGGTTTTTCCCGTTCCGGCAAAGGCGCGGACGAACCGGAATAGAAAACACCTCTGAGCTTTCGACCATTCATTCCTTTTCCAGTTCGTTCATGTTTTGATGCCGAGCCGCAGACAGTACAAATAGTACGGCAAGGCGAGTCGACGTTGGTAGGGACGAACTGGAAAAGGAATCAGGCTGCCTGGTCGACCCAGAGTTCGTTGAGATCGGGAAAATTCCACCGCGAGGGGTTTTCGCGCGAGACGATTTCGTCGGAGCAGTTTTCGTTCGAGAGGTCGACGATTTCGGGAATGATGCGCTTGTGGATTTTCGTCGAGTAAAAAACCTTGACGCGCGGCTTCAAAAGCGAGTCATCAGCCTGTTCGACGACGACGGCAATCCCGCCGAACTTGAGCCGGACGAGCGAACCGACGGGATAGATGCCGAGACTTTTCACAAAGGCTTCGAGCAATTTTTGGTCGAGATGCCCCTTGGACCATTTCGCCATCTTGTGCAGGGATTCCGCCGGGTCCCATCCGGGTTTGTACGGGCGGTTGGATGTGATTGCGTCATAAACGTCGCAGATCGCGCCCATCCGGGTAAATATTGAAATATCCTTCCCGTGGAGTCCTTCGGGGTAGCCCGACCCCTCGATCTTTTCGTGGTGGTGGAGCGCGACTTCCAGAACGATTTCGTCGTCGCAGTTGTTGTCGAGCAAAAGCCGGTGGCCGTCTCCCGGATGCTTCTGGAGCAGGGCGAACTCCTTGTCGGTGAGTTTGCCGGGTTTGTTGAGAATGTCCTTCGGCGTCAGCGACTTCCCCAAGTCGTGCATGAGGCCGGCGATGCCGAGGCGTTGCGTCTCGTCCTTGTTCATCCCGAGTTGCTTTGCGAGGGCGATCATCAGCGCGCTGACGGCGATCGAGTGCATATACGTATAGCCGTCGGCCGTCTTGATGCGCGCGAGGCTGATCAGCGCGTGCGGGTTTCGCGCGATCGAGTCGGAAATCTCGTCGACCATGTTCTCGGCGCCTTCGGTATTGATCGACTCGCCCATGCGCGCTTCGCTGAACATCGACGCGACGGCGTTTCTCGATCGCGAGTAGATTTCGGCGGCGTTCTCGAATTCGATCGCGATCGGCGCCGACGCCGGCTTTGCCTCTTTGCCGTTGACCTCTTTTCCGTTGGCTTCTTTGCCGTTGGCGTGTCGGGGTTTCACTTCGACATCCTCGACCGAATCCGCCTCGCCGAGCGATTCCCCGTTGTCGGGCAGGTCCCTGCCCCTTTCCGTATCGATCCAGACTTCTTTGATGCTGCTCGCGCAGAGCGCCTCGATGTCTATCGGGTTGACGATGGTGAAGGATTTTCGCCAAAACGGATGCGCGATCCAAGAGCCGCAAAACTCTTCGATGAACATGTACGGAAGCAACTGGCTTACTTTTATCTTCTTGAGCATCACTTCAAGGCGGCGCATCGCAATGGGAAAGTTTTACCACAGCTTTCCAAAAAGCAATACGAAAAACACGACATTCTCGACGTTTTGTCAGAAATATGTTCGCCGAGCGCGATTCAGGACGGTATTTGTTTACACAAGCTTACACATGCAAACGGCACGAGGCAAAAAACGCCCCATGCCGTTTTAGCGTGCCGCTCGAAATTCCGCTACGCGTTTTTGAGGCTTTCGGCCTTGTCGATCGCCTCCCAGGTGAATTCGGGTTCGTCCCGGCCAAAGTGTCCGTACGCGGCGGTCTTCGCGTAGATCGGGCGCAGGAGGTCCAGCGACT
>JAISDL010000056.1 GCA_031264825.1 Accumulibacter sp.
CAGGAATCAGATCAATCCGCGGCGGCGTTGCCGCCGGAGATGATCAACGAAAACCCGATCGGTTTTCTTCTGTCTCCTGATATGTGCCTGCGGAATCGTTGGGGGTAGCAATGCTCACCACCAACCTATACCCGCCGATCGGTTTTCATCTGATTCCTGATTCCTGATCCCTGATCCCTGATCCGCTCCGCACGATCTGCAATCCCTTCAAAAGGTTGAGCGCTTGGTCGAGCTGGTAATCCTTTTTCGCTTCGGGCGCCTCGGGCGCGGCGGCGGGTTCGTTCTTCGCCTTCGTCGGCGAGCGCGGTTGCGCGGGCTGCAAACCCGAATCCTTGTCGTTGCCAAGATGGTGGTCGAGGTCGGATTCGCGCAGGCGCGCGGCCGACGTGCCGTTCAAGGATTCTTCGACGACGATGTCGGGCTCGATTCCCTTGGCCTGGATCGAACGCCCCGAAGGCGTGAAGTAGCGCGCCGTCGTCAGTTTGATCGCGGTATTTCCCGGCAACGGGAGGACCGTCTGAACGGAACCCTTGCCGAAACTCGCGGTTCCCATGATGACCGCGCGCTTGTGGTCCTGGAGCGCGCCGGCGACGATTTCGGACGCAGACGCCGAACCGCCGTTGATCAGGACGACGATCGGCACCTTGAAGGCGTCGGGAGGAAGCAGCTTGATGAAATCCTCCTCGCGGCGGCTGCGCAGATAGTCTTCCGGCAAGGTGTAATACGTGTGTTTCGCGTCCGGGACGCGCCCGTCGGTCGACGTGACCTTGATGTTCGGCGGGAGGAAGGCGGCGGAAACGCCGACGGCCGAGTGCAGCAATCCGCCGGGGTCGTTGCGAAGGTCGAGCACGAGGCCGTTGAGCGCGCCGGGCTTGTAGAGGTCGTTCAAGTGCTTGACGACCGAAGGCGCCGTATTCTCCTGGAACGACGCGACGCGCAGATAGCCGTAGCCTTTTTCGAGGACTCTCGATTTGACGCTCTGCACCTTGATGACTTCGCGCGTCAGCGTGATCTCGATCGGCCGGTTTTCGCCTTTTCGCAGAATCGAGATACGGATATCCGTTTTCGGCTTGCCGCGCATGCGCTTGACCGCGTCCGAAAGCGACAGACCCTTGACCATCGTGTCGTCGAGTTTGAAGATCAGGTCGCCGGCGCGAACGCCCGCGCGGTCGGCGGGCGTATCCTCGATCGGCGATACGACCTTGACGAGGCCGTCCTCCATCGTGACTTCGATCCCGAGGCCGCCGAATTCGCCGCGCGTCCCGACCTGGAGTTCCTTGAAGGAGTCGTCGTCGAGGTAGGCCGAATGCGGGTCGAGGTTCGAGAGCATCCCGCTGATCGCGTGGGTGATCAGTTGCTTGTCGTCGATCGGCTCGACGTAAGCTTGCTTGATCGCGCCGAAGACTTCAGCGAAAGTCCGCAACTCTTCGATGGGAAGATTGCTGCGCGCCTCTTTTTCGGCCATCGCCGAAAAATGCAGACTGATCAGAACGCCGCCCAGGAATCCGGCGCAGATCAGGCTGGCCTGTTTCCACTTGCCCATCGTTTTTCACTCCAAAATAATATGTGTTCGTCAAAAAGTAAAACCCAACTTTTTGCCGGGTTGCCAAGTTCCGTATTCGATTTCAAACCGCCGCCCGTCGCCCCGCCGCGCTCTATTTCAGACTCGCCCACTTGAGCGGGTCGAGCGGTTGTCCGCGGTAGCGAATCTCAAAGTATAAACCCGATTCCGGGTTGCCGCCGCTGTTTCCGACCGACGCGATGACGTCGCCGCCGTCCGTCGCGTCGCCGACCTGTTTCAGCAGAGCGTCATTATTCCCGTAAATCGAAAGATAGTTGTCTCCGTGGTCGACGATCATCAGGTTGCCGAAGCCGCGCATCCAGTCGGCGAAAACGACGCGACCGCTCGCGATACTCTTGACCTCGCTGCCCGCCGCCGCGCGGATGAACAAGCCCTTCCACGAACTGCCTTCCTGGCGCGGCGCGCCGAAACGGTTCGTGACGACGCCGCGCGTCGGCAGCCGCAGGCTGCCTCTCAACCTTGCGAAACGGCTCTCGGAACTCGCTTCGGGCGTCGCCTCGATGGCGACTTCCGTGGGCGCTGTCCGGCGCTTCGGCACGGCGCGCGCTTTTTTCTCGGCCTCCTCGGCGAGAATCTTCGCCAAGCGCTCGACGAGTTGTGAGAGGCGCTTTTCGTCGCGCTCGAGATTGCCGATCTCACGCCTTTGCTCCTGGATGCGCGCCGATATTTTATCGAGCATCGTTTTGCGCTGCGTTTGCTGCGCGAGGAGTTTTTCGTGCTGCTTCTTGCGCTGCGCCTCGACGCCGTCGAGTTCGGACGCGCGCTTTTGCGTCGTCTCGGCGAGCGCCTGTTTCTGGCGGATCAAATTCTCGATCTCCATGAGGATCAGGCGGTGCGCGCCGCCGATCCGCGACAAATAATACAGGTCGCGCGCCATCTGGTTCGGGTCGCCGCCGTTGAGGAGGACTTGCAACGAATACGGGTCGCCCCGCACGTACTGCCGGAAAACGAGACTTTCGAGCCGGTTCTGCTGCTCGGCGAGCCGCGTTTCCAGCCACTTCTCCTGAAAGCCGATGTCCTTGAGGTTTTTTTGGATCGCGTCGCGTTGCCGCGCCAGCGTGTGCAACTCGCGTTGCGTCGTCGAAATCGACTGGTCGATGCTCTTGAGCTGATCGACCGCGCTCGCGCGCCGCGTCTCGGTCGCGACCATCTCCTTGCGGAGCGCGTTGATCTGACCGCGCAATTCCTTCAGATTGCTCTCGGTTCCCGCGACCTGCGCCTTGATTTTCTCCTGCGCACGGGCGTCTTCCCGCGCCTTGGCTTGTTCGCGTGCTCGTCTTTCCGCGGCCGCCCTGGTCTGCTTCTGCGTCGACGCGGCGCGTTTTTTCGGCCTCGGACGGGCTGCGAAAGAAGAGTCGGACGTCGTCAGAACGAGCGCGCAACACAAGGCGCCCAAGAATATCCGCGAAAGAAACGCGGGACGCCGGAATACGGCGAGACGACCGAACGGCGTCGACGCGGACGGTTTGGAAATGGAATCAAACGCCCCCATAATCACGGACGACCCAGGCAAGCCCTTTCCCGAAAATTCGGCAATCTACTACGGTTCTCAAGATTATTTTATAATAACCTGTTTTGTGTTGGGTGGCGGCTTGCGCGGCGATTTTGAAACTTCTTGAAATTACCCGGTTTTTTCGCGTTGCGCGATTCCTTTTCCAAATCGCGCGCATGAGCCTTGGCTTGGGGTGAGCTTTGGCGAACCCCGACATCTTCACGCAAGCTGGAGTTGATCGTGACGGTTTGGAAAAGGAAATAACGGAATAAAATGCCGAAAAGCGTTGCGGGACTTCCCATGTCGCCCGACGCGGATTAAAACATCAATGGGTTTGGAGTCTCTTTTGGAATTCGTTCGACAAAATTTCTATCTCATCCTTCCGGCCGTCGCGAGCGGCGCGGCGCTCCTCTATTTCACCTTCTTCGCCCCCGAAAAGAAGCTGTCGCTGACGCCGACGCAGGCAACCTTGCTGATCAACCGCGAGTCGGCGCAAATCATCGACCTGCGCAGTCCCGGCGAGTACGCGGAAGGCCACATCCCCGATTCGCGGAACATTCCTCTCGACCAGTTCGACGCGCGTATCGACGACCTCGAAAAATACAAGGAGTCGCCGGTGATCCTCGTCTGCAAACGTGGCGGAGACGCGTCGAAGACGAGTCTCAGGCTGGCGAAAAAGGGTTTCACGCGGGCGCACTACGTCGAAGGCGGCGTCCTCGCTTGGACCGACGACGGTCTCTTCCTCAAGAAAGGTTCGAAACGATGAGCGCGCAGCCCGACATCGTCATGTATACGACGGTCGTTTGCCCTTACTGCCGCCGCGCCGAAAATCTTCTGCGCGCGCGCGGAGCGAACGAAATAAAAAAACTCCGTATCGACCTCGACCCCGATCTTCGCGACGAGATGACGGAAAAAACCTCGCGCCGGACCGTCCCGCAGATCTTCATCGGCGACCGCTATATCGGCGGATGCGAAGAACTCATCGACTTCGACCGCGCGGGGCGCTTGCAACCCCTGCTGTCGGGCGATCCCGACCCGCTCGAAACCCCGTAATACCGCCTTTTTACACGAACAGGACCCCCCATGGCCGAACAGACCTCGGTTTTCACGATAGAAAAACTCTATATCAAGGACATATCGCTCGAAGTTCCGAACGCGCCCGACATTTTCCTTGAAAACGGCGCGCCCGAAACCGGCATTCAACTCCAGATTACGCCGCAACGCCTCGCCGACGACATTTACGAATCGGTGCTGACGGTAACCGTCACCGCCAAGATCGGCGAAAAGACGCTTTTTCTCATCGAAGTCGCGCAAGGGGGGATTTTCCGCCTCCAGGGCATCCCGGAAGAAGAAATCGAGCCTCTGCTCTCGATCGCGTGCCCGAACATCCTCTTCCCCTACGTCCGCGAAGCCGTCTCGGACCTCGCGTCGCGCGCGGGTTTTGCGCCCGCCGTCCTCCAGCCCGTCAATTTCGAAGCGCTCTACGCCTCGCGGCGGGAGCAGAATGGCGCGGCAGAAGACGACGGTGCGAAGGACACCTTGCAGTAAGGCGCGCGTCCCCGACGATCGACCCACGCCGACCACGCTGACACTTCGTCCTCGACCGGAGGAATCACAATGAAAAGACTGCTTATTCTCCTGCTTCTTTCCCTGGCACTTCCGACGCTCCCGGCGCTCGCCGCCGAATACCGGACGACGAACGCCGCCGCGATCCTCTACGACGCGCCCTCGCAAAAGGGCAACAAGCTCTACGTCATCCGCAGCGGAACGCCGGTCGACCTCGTCGTCACGCTCGAAGG
>JAISDL010000098.1 GCA_031264825.1 Accumulibacter sp.
CCCGCGCGGCCGGTTATCAGAAACGCAGCGAAAACAGGATCGCGGCGAGCAAGGCGGCGATCAGCGCCAGGAGGATCGGCACGAGGTTTTGTCCGCGCGGCGGCGGCGCTTTCGACTTCGCGGCTTTTTCGCGCAGGAGCGCCTGATGGACGAGGCGCGGAATCTGCGGGAGCGCGCGCGACCAGAACGGCGCTTCGCACCGAATCGTCCGCACGACGCTCCGCCAGCCGATTTCTTCCTTCATCCAGCGTTCGAGGAAGGGTTTGGCGGTCTTCCAGAGGTCGAGGTCGGGGTCCAAGTCGCGTCCCATACCCTCAATGTTGAGCAAGGTTTTTTGCAGCATGATCAACTGCGGCTGAATCTCGATGTTGAAGCGGCGCGAGGTCTGAAAAAGCTGGAGCAGCAGGCGGCCAAACGAGATTTCGTGCAAGGGACGGTCGAAAACCGGCTCGCAGACCGTTCGGATCGCCGAGGCGAATTCGTCGACGCGCGTTTCGGGCGGCGCCCAGCCGGCTTCGATCTGCGTCGTCGCGACGCGCTTGTAGTCGCGCCGGAAAAACGCGAGCAGGTTCTGCGCGAGGTAGCTCTTGTCCTCGTCGGTCAGCATGCTGACGATGCCGAAATCGAGCGCGATGTACTTTCCGAGGTTCGTCGCGTCGACCGCGACGAAAACGTTCCCGGGGTGCATGTCGGCGTGAAAAAATCCGTCGCGGAAAACCTGCGTGAAGAAAATCTCGACGCCCGCGCTCGACAGCGCCGAAAGGTCGACGCCGGCTTCGATCAGGCGGTCTTTCCGGCTGACGGGTACGCCGTGCATACGCTCCATGACCATGACGGTCGGCGTGCAGAAATCCCAATAGACTTCGGGGACCAACAGGAGTTCCGAATTCGCAAAATTGCGGCGAAGCTCCGAGCAGTTGGCCGCTTCGCGCGTGAGGTCGAGTTCGTCGTAGAGGTGGCGCGCGAATTCGGCGACGACTTCGCGCGGCTTTAAGCGCCGCCCGTCCCGCCAGACGGCGCTCAGCAGCGCGGCGAGGCCGTCGAGGAGCGAAAGGTCGTGCGCGATGACGCCGCGAATGTCGGGACGCAGGATTTTGACGGCGACTTCGCGCTCGCCGCAACGTGCGAAATGAACCTGCGCGACCGACGCGCTGGCGACCGGAACCGCGTCGAACTCGGAGAAAACTTCCGACGCGGGCCTGCCGTAGGCCGCCTCGATGCGCGCGAGCGCCTGTTCCGGCGGACACGGCGGGACGCTGTCCTGCAACTTGGCGAGTTCGTCGGCGATGTCGGGCGGCAGGAGGTCGCGGCGCGTCGAAAGCACCTGGCCGAATTTGACGAAGATCGGCCCGAGCGCTTCGAGCGCTTGGCGCAGGCGGACGGCGCGCGGCGCGGTGAAACCGCGTCTTGACAGAAGCGCCCGGAAAAACGCCGCCGCCCCGCCCGCCGGCTCGACCTCGAAAATCATCGCGTCGACGCCGAACCGGCGGAGGACGCTGAGAATTTTGGCGAGTCGAAAGAGATACATGGCGACGGGTGCGGCGCGAAGCGCAAAACGAAATCGAGAGTTTATCTCGATTCGTCGGGCGGCATCGTATAATTGAAATTTTTACTCAAGCATTTTCGAATGTCTCACGAACTCAAGGGCCAGCTCGCCGGACTGATGCGCGCCGCGCTCGAAGAAGTCTTTCCCGATCAGCGCGATTCCGAGGTCTTTCTCGAACGCCCCAAACTCGCGCGACACGGCGACTTTTCCTGCAACCTCGCGATGCGGCTCGCGCGCCCGCTCTCACGCGCGCCGCGCGAGCTTGCGCGGCTTCTCATCGCGGCGATTCCGCAGTCTCCCCTCGTCGAGAAGACCGAAATCGCCGGCGCGGGCTTCATCAACTTTTACCTGCTCCCGGCGGCGCGGCTCGAAGTCATTCGCGCGATTCTTGCCGAAAAAGACGACTACGGGCGTTCCGACGCGGGCGCGAAAAAGACGCTTCAGATCGAATTCGTCTCGGCGAACCCGACGGGGCCGCTCCACGTCGGCCACGGGCGCGGCGCGGCTTACGGCGCGAGCCTCGCCAATGTGATGGCCTTCGCCGGGTGGGACGTCACGCGCGAATACTACGTCAACGACGCGGGGCGCCAGATGGACATCCTCGCCGTTTCGGTCTGGCTGCGTTATCAGACGCTTTTCGACGAAGGCGGCGCGTCCGCCGCTCTGTTCCCGCCGAACGCGTATCAGGGCGATTACGTCGTCGACATGGCAAAACAGCTCAAGGCCGAGTACGGCGGCGAGTTCGCGCGCGCCGCCGCAGACGTGTCGGCCGATCTGCCGCCCCTGCCCCCGCCCGGATGCGCGGACGACGCGGCCAAAGAAATGCGCGAAGCGCGGCTCGACGCGCTGATCGCGCGCGCGAAAGCGCTGCTCGGCGACGCCTGGGACGTGATCCACCACCACGCGCTGACGACGCAGCTCGCCGAATGCCGGAACGACCTCGAAGAATTCGGCGTCTTTCACGACGTCTGGTTTTCGGAAAAAGCCCTCTACGACACCGGGCTCGTCGCACGATGCGTCGAGCGGCTCGAAAAAGCCGGCTACGTCCATACGAAAGACGGCGCGAAATGGTTTCGCTCGACGGCTTTCGGTGACGAAAAGGATCGCGTCGTCGTCCGCGAAAACGGCGTGTACACCTACTTCGCGTCGGACATCGCGTACCACCTGAATAAATTCGAGCGGGGTTTCGACCGCATCGTCGACGTCTGGGGCGCCGACCACCACGGCTACATCCCGCGCGTCAAGGGCGCGGTCGCAGCGCTCGGCCTCGACGCGGAAAAGCTCGAAATCGCGCTCGTCCAGTTCGCCGTGCTCTACCGCGACGGGAAAAAAGTCTCGATGTCGACGCGTTCGGGCGAATTCGTTTCCTTGCGCACCTTGCGCGAAGAAGTCGGCAACGACGCGTGCCGTTTCTTCTACATCCTCCGCAAATCCGACCAGCACCTCGACTTCGACCTCGACCTCGCGAGGAGCCAGACCAACGAAAACCCGGTGTACTATATCCAGTACGCGCACGCGCGCCTCTGTTCGGTGCTCGCGCAGTGGGGGGGAGAAACCGCGGCGCTCGACTTCGCCGACCTGTCAAGGCTCGACCACCCGCTCGAACTCGCGCTCGCCTCGCGCCTCTCCGAATTTCCCGAAATCGTCGAGGCGGCTGCGAGGGAACTCGCGCCGCACGCGGTCGCCTTTTATCTGAAAGAGCTGGCGGCCGACTTCCACAGCTACTATAATGCCGAACGCATTCTCGTCGACGACCCGGCGGTCAAGGTCGCCCGTCTCGCGCTGGCTGCCGCCGTGCGGCAGGTCGTCCGCAACGGTCTGAAGATTCTCGGCGTAAGCTGCCCTGAATCCATGTAAAAAAACGGAAAGAACTCATGAAACATCACTCGCCTTCACGAAAAACGTCCGCCGGGAACACGGTCACCGGGCTTTTCATCGGTCTCGTCGTCGGAATGCTCGTTTCCGCCGCCGTCGTCTGGTATCTCAACAAGTCTCCGGTTCCTTTCGCCGGAACGGGCCGAACACTCCCCCGGCAGGAAAACGCGCAACCCCCGACGCCGCTCGCGCTGCCGGGAAAACCCGGCGACCCGATTCCCGAAGTATCGCCCGACAAGCCGCGTTTCGATTTCTACAGGATTCTTCCGGGGAATACCGACACGCTTCCCGCGCCGACACGGCCCGATACCACTGCTTCCGCACCGTCCGCGTCCGCCCCGGCGTCCGGCGCATCGGGCGCCAAGCCGGACCCGAAAGACCCACCGACCGACCCCCTCTTCCTGCAAACGGGTTCCTTCCAGTCGGCCGGCGACGCCGACGGACAAAAAGCCCGCTTGGCGATGATGGGGATCGAAGCGTCGATCCAGCAAGTCATGGTGCAGGACAAAGTCTGGTACCGCGTTCGCATCGGCCCGTTCAAGAAGCAGGACGACCTCGCCGCCGTCCGCTCCGGTCTCGCCCGGCAAGGCATCCAGGCGAACACCGTCAAGTAGCGCCGAAAGTCAAGA
Organism: Accumulibacter sp.; assembly: GCA_031264825.1. Lineage (GTDB taxonomy): Bacteria > Pseudomonadota > Gammaproteobacteria > Burkholderiales > Rhodocyclaceae > Propionivibrio. The sequence continues at coordinate 4,051 of JAISDL010000098.1, forward strand.
TTACGATAATGTAATCGGCGCGTCAGCTTTTTGTCGCGCCGAAAGGTTTAGACTCACGTAAGTTCAAGGAGATATCGCCATGCAAACTTGCTTTTTCCGATGGATCGCCGTTTTTCTGCTCGCCCTCGCCGGGTCTCTGCCCACGGCGTATGCGCAGGACGCGCTCGTCGCCGGCGAGGACTACCGCGTCATCAACCCTCCGCTACTGACCGACACGCCGGAGAAAATCGAAGTCATCGAGTTTTTCTCTTACGCGTGCCCGCATTGCAGCGAACTGAACCCGCTCGTCGCGTCGTGGGCGTCCAGGCTGCCGTCGAGCGTCGTCGTAAAGCGCGTTCCGGTCAGCTTCAGCAACCCCCTCTATACGATCATGGCGCGTTTTTACTATGCGCTCGATGCGATCGGCGAAGAAGAGCGCCTGAGCAACGCCGTTTTCGACGCGATCCACAACAAGAACCTCCGGCTCATCGATGAAAAAAGCATTACCGAATGGGTCGCTTCCCAAAACGTCGACCCGAAAAAATTCAGCGACGCGTTCAACGCCTTCGGAGTCGATAGCCGCGTCAAGCGCGCCGAGCAACTGCGAAAAGACGCCAGGATCAACGGTGTCCCCGCGCTCATCGTCGATGGCCGCTATCAGGTCGTATCGAACCCCTCGTTCAAAAGCTACGCCGACTTTCTGACGCTGACGAACAAGGTCATCGAAAAGCGCCGCCAGGAACGCGCGGGGAAGTAGCGCGTCTCAAACACCGCGCCTGAACGCCCCCCTCCAATGAACGCCCTTGAGGGAACTCGCGGTCGGGGCGGCTCGCGCCGCTTGAAATCGACTCCGCGATGAAACCCTTTCGCTCCGAATTCGTCCAGATACGCGAAAGGCGTATCCACGTCCGCGTCTGGGGCAATAACAACGCCCCGACGATCTTCTTTTTTCACGGATGGGGCGACACGGGCGCGTCGTTCCAGTTCGTCGTCGACGCCCTGGAACGCGACTGGCGCGTCGTCGCGCCCGATTGGCGGGGTTTCGGCGAGTCGCAATGGAACGACGGCGTCTACTACTTCCAGGACTACATCGCCGACCTCGACGCGCTGCTCGAACGCTACTCGCCGCAGACGCCCGCACGAATCGTCGGGCACAGCATGGGCGGCATCGTCGCGAGCCTCTACGCGGGAATCCGGCCCGAGCGCGTATCGCATTTCGCAAACCTCGAAGGCTTCGTTTTCTGGACCTCATCACCCGAAGAAAGCCCCGAGCGCTTCGAAGCCTGGCTCCGGCAGATCAGTATCCACAACACCGCCTTCCACCGCTACGCGCGCCGCGAGGAATTCGCCGAAAACCTGACGCGCAAGAATCCGCGCCTCACACCCGATCGCGCCGCTTTTCTCTCGCGGAATTCGCTGCGCGTCGATGAAAAAGGCGGGTTCAGCTTCGCGGCGGACCCGCGCCACCGCTGGATCACGCCGCTGCTCCACCCGCTCGAAGAAGCGAAAGCGTGCTGGCGGCGCATCACCGCTCAAACGCTCTGGATCGCGGCGTCCGACTCGCCCGTCTCGAAACTCTTCGCCGCGCGTCCCGAAGAATTCCGCGAACGGATCGCGTGCTTTTCCGACGTGCGGCAGGTCCCGATCGAAGACAGCGGCCACAACATCCACCACGACCAACCCGAACGCCTCGCGCGGCTCTTCGAAGAATTCTTCCCGTATTCAGAAAACAACGTATAGGTTGGGGTGAGCGGAGCGATGCCCAACGGGACGAGCGTCATTCCTGCAAAAGTGGCGCCGAGAACGCGAGATTTTGGCAAGGAACGGAGTGCCTATCAGGGTTCAGGAATCAAAAAACAAGAACCGCGAAACACGCGAAAAGCGCGAAAAAGTAAATACAGACCTTTCGCGTCTTTCGCGCCTTTCGCGGTTGAAATCGGTTTTTATCTGATCCCTGTCGTCCTTTCAATCATTCACACGCATACGGAATCGTTGGGGTTCGCTCCGCTCACCGCCAACCTATACCGCCGAGCCTGCGGAATCGTTGGGCTTCACACATTCGTTCAGCCCAACCCATACCGCCGCACCCATATTTTTTCAGAAAAAACCGTGAGGAGACCTTGTGGAACGCGAAGTTTCGGATAAAATTTCCGCGTTTACTTTATTGAACAAAATAGGCGCCGGCTGGAAATCTCCCCTGTCGGGAGACGGTCGCGCACGGGAGGGTTTAGCCCCTTTCCCGTGCTTTCTGTAGCTTGAAACCAGGAGTCTCCCATGCTGAAAAAAAATGCGTGCGTATTTGTCCTGAGCTGCCTGTCGGCCTTGTGCGCGCCGACCGCTCTTGCGGCGGGACCGACGATCAAGGTCGGTTTTCCCATTCCAATGACCGGTGAAATTCCCAAAGTCGGGGAGTCGTCGAAGTTCGCCGCCGAGCTTTACAGGGAAGAAATCAACGCGGCGGGCGGACTCGAAGTCGGCGGCAAAAAATATCCGCTGGAATTCATTTTCGAAGACAACGAGTCGAAGCCCGAAACCGCCGTCAACGTCACGCTCAAATTGATCGAGCGCGACAACGTTTTGGCGATCATCGGCCCGCAGTCGTCGCGTCAGGCGGTTCCCGCCGCCGCGGTCGCCAACGACAACGAAGTCCCGATGATCACGCCGTGGTCTACGAACCCGGAAGCGACGAAGGATAAGCCCTGGGTCTTCCGCGCGGCTTTCCTCGACCCGTTCCAGGCGCCCGTCGTCGCGGATTTCGCGGCGAAGCAGTTCAAGGCGAAGACCGCTGCCGTCCTTTTCGAGATTTCGAACGATTACTCGAAAGGTCTGGCGGACAATTTCAAGGGCGTCTGGGAAAATCGCAACGGGAAGGGGAGCGTCGTCGCTTTCGAGTCGCACGGCCCGAAAGACCAGGACTTCTCCGCGCAACTCACGAAAATGATCGCCGCGAAGCCCGATTTCATCTTCCTGCCGGAAAATTACAGTTTTGCCGCGCTCATCATCCCGCAGGCGCGCGACCTGGGCTACAAGGCCTCTTTCATGGGTTCGGACGCGTGGGGGTCGGCCGAGCTGATGAAACTCTGCGGCAACGCGTGCAAGGGTCAGTTTTTCTCGACGCATTACGCCGCGGCGGGCGCGCAGGGCAAGACCAAGGAATTCATCGACAAGTACAACAAAAAATACGGTTACGTGCCCGACGACGTCGCCGCGCTGACGTGGGACGCCGTCACGCTGATCGCCGGCGCGGTACAGAAGGCCGGCGCGCTCGACGGCAATACGCGCGCGATGCGAAAGAAAATCCGCGACAATCTGGCGACCGTGCAGGAATTCAAGGGGATCACCGGCGACATGCGTTTCGACGCGCAGGGCGACCCGATCAAGTGCGCCGTGATCGTCGCGATCGACGACAAGGGCGATTTTACTTTCAAGGAATCCGTCTGCCCGAAATGACGACACACCCCCTCGCGCGCCGACCGCCCGCGCGGCGGCGCGCGGAGACCGGGGGAACCCTCGATCGCCGCTCTCGGAGCACGGGCGCGGTGTCGGCGCGCGCGCGGCCGACGGCGCCCTCCCGTCCGGGCGCGTTTCCCGCGTAGCGGGGGAATCCTTCCATTCATGGAACTCTTTTTGCAACAATGCGTCAATGCGCTGCAATGGGGGAGCTTTTACGCGCTCATCGCCCTGGGCTATACGCTCGTCTATGGCGTCCTGCGGCTGATCAATTTTGCCCACGGCGACATTTTCATGGTCGGCGCGTACATCGCCTTTTTCGTTTCGACGGCGCTTCTGGCGCCCGGCCTCGGCCTCTCGCGCGAATGGACGCTCGCGCTGACGATTCCGCTGACGATGATCCTCACGTCCTTGGTCGGCGTCACGCTCGAAAGGATCGCCTACCGCCCGCTGATGCGCAAGGGCGCGCACCGGCTTTACGTCGTCGTCACCGCGCTGATGTGCGGACTCGTGCTGGAAAACGGGAATCTGGCGCTCCTGGGCGCAAGCCGCAAAACGCTGCCTCAGCTTCTCGAAAAGAACGTCTATGACTTCGGCGGGATCGCCGTGACCAACCTGAAGCTCTGGGTCATCTTCGCGGCGGCGCTCGTCTTCCTCGTCCTGCATTTCGTCGTGACGAAGACGCGTATCGGAATGGCGATGCGCGCCGTTTCCTGGGACAAATTCGCTTTGCCGCTGATGGGGATTCCGCTCGACAGCGTGATCGTTTTCACTTTCACGCTGGGTTCCGGGGTCGCGGGGCTGGGCGGGATGCTCTTTGCCATGTCTTACCCGGTGCTCGAACCGTATATGGGCGCGATGACGGGCTGGAAGGCTTTCATCGCCGCGGTCGTCGGCGGGATCGGCGACATTCGCGGCGCCTTTGTCGGGGGGTTTCTGCTCGCCTTCGTCGAAATCATGGTCGCGGCCTTCCTGCCGTCGACCTTCCGCGACCTTTTCGCCTTTTCGATCCTGCTGCTCATCCTCTGGCGGCGCCCCACCGGGATTTTCGGAAAACCGCAGACGACGAAAATCTGACAGGAAACTTTTCATGCAGCGCTACGCTCTCAACATCCTCTTTCCGGTCGCCGCCGTCGTCCTCGTCGTGCTCGCGCAAGTCGGCTGGCTCGACAGATACGTCCTCACGGTCGTCACCTTCATCGGGATCAACTGCATTTTCGCCGTCAGCCTGAACGTCGTAAACGGTTATATGGGCGAGTTTTCCTGCGGTCACGGCGGCTTCATGTGCGTCGGCGCCTACGCGGGGTCCCTGCTTTCCGTCGCTTTCTTCACCGACAGCCGCCTCTTCGGCGCGTCGCTTTTCCCGCCGGAATCCGCGCCCTTCCTCTTTCCGCTCGTCCTCGTCGGCGCGTCGCTCGCCGCGGCGCTCTTCGGCTTGATCGTCGCGCTGCCGTCGTTCAACACGCGCGACGACTATCTGGCGATCATCACGATCGCCGCAAACTACATCATCATTTCCGTCGTCGAGAACATCGACGCGATCGGCGGCCCGCGCGGCTTCTCCGGGATGAAAAGGGCCGTCAATGCGATGTCGGACGTGGCGGAACTGCCGTGGATGCTCATCTGGACGATCGTCGGCCTTTTCGTCTGCGTCGCGACGATCCGCAGGCTGATGACAAGCACGTACGGGAAGGGGATCTCGGCGGTCAGCCAGAACGAAGTCGCCGCAGAGATGATGGGAATAAACACCAACCGCGTCAAGATCATGGCGTTCATGGTCTCGTCGGGCCTCGCGGGGCTTTCGGGCGCCCTTTACGCCCACGTGTACGGCTACGTGAACGCGCAGTCTTTCAACATACTCAGGTCGACCGAGGGCCTCGTCATGGTCTACCTCGGCGGGATGGGTTCGACTTCGGGCGTCCTGATGGCGGCCGTCGCTTTCACCCTGCTCGTCGAACTCCTGCGCTTCGTCATTCCCTGGCTCAACGACCTCCTTCACGCCGCGAGCCTCCTGCCCGCGAGCTACGAGCTGAGCCAGATATGGAAATGGGTTTTCATCCCGCTCCTTTTGATCCTGCTCATGCAGTTCCGTCCCGAGGGTCTCCTGGGGAACCGGGAGCTGACGCAGGTTTTTCCGCGCCTGAAGCGCTGGATCACCTTCAGGTAGGCGCATCGTGACGCCCCTTCTCGAAATCGACGACCTGACGCAGCGCTTCGGCGGACTCCAGGCGCTTTCGAACTTCTCCTTCTTCATGGAAGACCGCGAGCTGGTCGGCCTGATCGGCCCCAACGGCGCCGGAAAGACGACCGTCTTCAACGTCGTTTCGGGTTTCTACGACCCGACGGAGGGCGACATCCGCTTCGGCGGAAAACGGATCAACGGGATGAAGCCGCACCAGGTCACGGCGCTCGGCATGGCGCGCACCTTCCAGAACATCCGCCTCTGGAACGACATGAGCGTGCTCGACAACATCCGTCTGGCGCGCTACGCGTGGCTCGGCTACGGTTTCCTCGGCGCCACGCTGCGCACGAAGCGCTACCGGCAGGCGGAAAAAGCGATCGAAAAGAAGGCGCGCGAGGTGCTGGAAATCATGGATTTGACCGACGCCGCCGAAGAACTCCCGAAGAATTTGCCCTACGGCCTGCAACGCAGGATCGAACTTGCGCGCGCGCTCGCGGGAAACCCCCGACTGCTCCTGCTCGACGAACCGGCGGCGGGCCTGAATTCCGCCGACGTCGAGGGGCTGATCCGCCAGATTCGCTGGGTTTACGACGAATTCAAGATATCGATCTGGATGATCGAGCACCAGATGAAGGTCGTGATGTCGCTGTGCCAGCGGCTCACGGTCGTCGATTTTGGCCGCGTCATCGCCGAGGGCACGCCGGAAGAAATCCGGAACAATCCGGCGGTCATCAAAGCCTATTTGGGGGACGATACGCTCTGATGTTGCGCGTGACCAATCTGAAGGCGGCGTACGGAAAAATCGAGGCGCTGCACGGCATCTCCTTCCACGTGGAAAAGGGAGAAATCGTCACGCTGATCGGCGCGAACGGCGCGGGAAAGTCGACGACGTTAAAAGCGCTCATGCGCCTGCCGCCGCCGGAATCCGCAGTCGTCACGGCGGGCGACATTGAATTCGACGGCGTCTCGATCCTCGGAGTGAGCGCGCACAACGTCGTTTCCGACCTCAAGATGACGCTCGTTCCCGAAGGCCGCCACATTTTCGGCAACCTCACGGTCATGGAGAACCTCCAACTCGCCGCGTGGTCGCGCAAGGACAAAGGCGCCGCGAAGGATATCGACCGCATTTTCGACATCTTTCCGCGCCTGGCCGAGCGCGCGAAGCAACACAGCGACACGCTTTCCGGCGGCGAACAGCAGATGCTCGCCGTCGGGCGCGCACTGATGACGAAGTGCTCGGTACTCCTGCTCGACGAACCCTCGATGGGACTCGCGCCGCTGATCATGTACGACATGTTCCGCACGCTGAAAAAGCTCAACGCCGACGGACTGACGATCGTCGTCGTCGAGCAGAACGCGCGTCTGGCGCTAGAGGTCGCGGACAGGGCCTACGTCCTCGACACCGGAGAGATCATCGCCGAAGGCCCCGCCGGGGACTTGTTGCAAAAGCCCGAAATCCGCGCCGCCTACCTGGGCGCATGAATACCGGCGTACCGGCGTCCTATTGGCTTTTGATTCCTTTCCAGTTCATTCATACTTTGATGCCGAGCCGCTTCACAGTACTCGCGTCCCGCAAGGCGAAGTCGACGATGGAAGGGATGAACTGGAAATGGAATCACGCGCGACGAATCCGGGAAATTGGAGTACCATGGCGCGGAGTTTGCTTCAATTCGTCTGACCCCCTTTTCAAATTCGCCCGTGGGCGCCGTCGCCTTGCCGCGCTCGCGGCGTGGTTCCGCGTCGCTTGAGACTTGTAAACGGGACGGATACTCGGCTCGCAAAACTTTTGAAACCGGAGAAACGCCATGACTCATTCCTTGCATTCGCTGAAAAGCTTTTTTTCGAAATGCGCGCTGCCCGCGGCGCTGATCGCGCTGTCGCTCAACGTCTACGCCGGAAAGAAGGACGACACGCTCGTCTATGCTTCGGACAGCGAAGTGGAGAACATCAGCCCTTACCACAATCATATGCGCGAGGGGGTCATCATCGCGCACCTCGCGTGGGACACGCTCGTGCACCGCGACCCACAAACCAACGAATACAAACCCCAACTGGCGACCGGGTGGAAGTGGGAATCGCCTTCGGCGCTCGTGCTGAATCTCCGCCGGGGCGTCAAATTCCACAACGGCGACGCCTTCACCGCCGATGACGTCGTTTTTACCTTCGACGTCGTCGGCCCGGGAAAGGAATCGATCCAGCAACAGAGCTTCATCTGGATCGACAAGACCGAGAAGATCGACGATTACACCGTGCGGCTGCGCCTGAAAAAGCCCTTCCCCGCCGCGCTGGAATACCTTTCGGGGCCGATGCCGATCTACCCGGCGAAGTATTTCCAGAAAGTTTCCTTAAGCGGCTACAGCAAGGCGCCGGTGGGTACCGGCCCCTACAGGATCACGGCCATCACGCCCGCGCAGGGTGTCACGATGGAAAAGAACCCGGACTACTTCAAGGAGAGTCCTCTCGGGCAGCCGCGCATCGGAAAACTCAAGTTCGTCGTCATTTCAGACCCGGAATCGCGCGTCGCACAACTGATGACGGGGCAGGTCGACTGGATATGGCGCGTCTCCGCCGACCAGGCCGCCGCGCTGAAGACGCTTCCGAACCTCACCGTCAAGAGCGGAGAGACGATGCGCGTCGGCTTCATCCAGATCAGCCCGAACGTTCCGGGCGCCGAAGGCACACCCTTCAAGGACTTGCGCGTGCGTCAGGCGGTCAACCACGCGATCAACCGCGCCGGAATGGCGGAAAATCTCGTGCGCGGCGGCAGCCGCCCCGTCTGGTCGGCGTGTTACGACGGGCAGGTCGCCTGCGATACGCGCGACGTCGTCCGTTACGACTACAACCCGGAAAAAGCGAAAAAGCTGCTCGCCGAAGCGGGTTACCCGAACGGTTTCGATACCGGCCTCTGGGCCTACCGCGAGCGCGACTACGCCGAAGCGATCATCGGCGACCTCCGCAAGGTCGGAATCCGCGCGCGCCTGCATTTCGTCAAACTTCCGGTGATGGACGCCGACCAGCGTTCCGGCAAGGCACCGATGGGAATCCGCACCTGGGGGTCGCTCGGAATCAACGACGCGTCGGCCTTCACGGCGCCGTTCTTCGGCGGAAAGGGGAACGACCTCTGGCGCGACGCGGAAGTCGTCGCGACGCTGAACAAGGCCGACGAGACCGTCGACCCGAAACAGCGGAGCGAACTCTACGCGAAAGCGCTCGGCCGCATTTCGACGCAGGCGATGAGCGCGCCGCTCTTTACGTATTCGATAAACTACGCGTACAGCGCCGACCTCAACTTCGACGCCTGGCCCGACGAATTGCCGCGCTTTTACATGTCGTCGTGGAAGTAACAGGAGTCAGGAAACAGGAGACGGGAAACAGGAGACGGGAAACAGATTATTTTCCGGCGCTTCGCGCCGCATATTTCTCTGTCTCCTGTCCTCTGTCTCCTGATTCCTGATTCCTGATTCCTGATTCCTGACCCCTGACACTGTGCTGAACTTTCTTTTACAGCGCCTCTCGGTCGCCGTGGCCGTTCTTTTCACGGTCGCGCTGATCGCTTTTTCGCTCCTGCATCTGTCGGGCGACCTCGCCGCCGCGATCGCGGGGCCCGAGGCGACCGTCGAGACGATCGAGCACGTCCGCCATCAATACGGACTCGACCGTCCGATGGCGACGCAGTTTTTCCAATGGCTCAGTTCGGCGGCGCGGCTCGATTTCGGTCGCTCGTTCTATTTCGAAAGCAGCGTGCGCGAACTCGTCTGGCAGCGGATGCCGATCACGCTTAATCTCGGCGTCGTTTCGCTCCTGCTTGCGCTCGTCGTCGCGATTCCGCTCGGCGTGCTCGCCGCCGTCTTCCGCGACGGAGTGATCGATCGGCTCTCGATGTTCATTTCGGTCATCGGTCAGGCGATGCCCAATTTCTGGTTCGCCCTCGTTCTGGTCCTCGTCTTCGCCGTCGAACTCAAATGGCTGCCGGTCGCGGGGAACGCAAGCTGGAAGAATTTCGTCCTGCCTTCGATCGCGCTCAGCTACCACGCGATGCCCGCGCTGATGCGCCTCACGCGCTCCGGGATGCTCGACGTTTTCAGCGCGGACTACATCCGCACCGCGCGCGCCAAGGGCCTCCCCGCCTTCACGGTCGTCGTCAAGCACGCGCTGCGCAACGCGATCATCCCGGTCGTCGCGCTCGCGGCGGTCGAACTCGGCTTCATGCTCGGCGGGTCGATCGTGATCGAAGCGATCTTCTCGCTCCAGGGACTCGGACAACTCGCCTGGGATTCGATCGCGCGCAACGATTTCCCGGTCGTCCAGGCGATCGTCCTCATCATCGCCGTCTTCTATCTCGCGCTCTCGCTTCTCGGCGACGTTTTGAGCGCGCTCCTCGACCCGCGTCTGAGAAAAAATGGATAGCGACGATCTGCCGATTCCTGAAATCCCTCCTTTTGAAAGCGAGCGGATTTTCGACCAGCCGCCCGCGTGGCGTCGCCTGATCGCGCGCGTACTGCGCCACCGGAGCATGATGATCGGCTTCACGATCCTCGCCCTCATCGTCCTTGCCGCGATCCTCGCGCCGGTGATCAGTCCGCACGACCCCTACGCGCAGGAACTCAGCCGGCGCCTGACCCCGCCGGTCTGGCACGAAAACGGCGGCTGGACCCACATTCTCGGCACCGACAAGCTCGGACAGGACTACTTGAGCCGCCTGTTTTTCGGCGCGCGCGTCTCGCTCGTCATCGGCCTCGTCTCGATCATGATTTCGGGGACGATCGGCGTCGCGCTCGGCGTCCTCGCGGGCTACCTCGGCGGCCGCGTCGACGCCGTGATCAATTATTTTTTGACCGTGCGCCTCTCGATGCCGGTGATCCTCGTCGCGCTCGCCAGCGCGTCGGTTCTGGGAGGGTCGGTCAAGGTCGTCATCCTGCTTCTGGGATTTCTTCTCTGGGATCGCTTTCTGATCGTCTCGCGCGCCGTGACGCGCCAGTTGCGCGAAGCGGAGTTCATCGCCGCCGCCCGTTCCTTGGGCGCGTCGCCGCTCTTCATCATGCTGCGCGAGATTCTGCCGAATCTGCTCGGCCCGCTGATGGTCGTCGCCACGCTCGAAATCGCGCACGCGATCCTGCTCGAAGCGACGCTTTCCTTCTTGGGTCTCGGCGTTCAGCCGCCGATGCCTTCGTGGGGGCTGATGGTCGCCGAGGGCAAGGCGTACATGTTTTTCCAGCCCTGGATCATCCTGATTCCAGGCGTGATGCTCGTCCTTCTCGTCCTCGCCATCAATCTCGTCGGCGACGGGTTGCGCGACGTGACCGCGCTCGACGGGCGTAATTGATCCCAAATGAAAGAGACGCGGTGAGCGACGACGCCTTGCTCGAAGTCCGAAACCTTCGGGTGGACCTGCAAACGTCCAACGGAACGCTCCACGCGGTGCGCGGAATCGATTTTTCGCTGCGCCACGGTGAAATGCTTTGCCTCGTCGGCGAATCCGGCTGCGGAAAGTCGATCACGTCGCTCGCCTTGATGGACCTTCTGCCGCGCAACGCGACGCGGCGCGCCGACGCGCTGCGCTTCAAGGGGGTCGATTTGCGGACCCTCAGTGATCCCGCGATGCGCGCCGTGCGCGGAAAGCAGATGACGATGATCTTCCAGGAGCCGATGACCTCGCTGAATCCTTCCTGGACGCTCGGCAACCAGTTGTGCGAAACGCTGCGCGCGCACACCGACGCGACGTGGGCGCAGGCGCGCGACCGCGCCGTCCTGCTGCTCGAAAAAGTGGGAATCCCTTCGGCGTCCGAACGGCTGAATCAGTATCCCCACCAGCTTTCCGGCGGCTTGCGCCAGCGCGTCATGATCGCGATGGCGCTGATGTGCGGGCCCGACCTGATCATCGCCGACGAACCGACGACCGCGCTCGACGTCACGATCCAGGCGCAGATACTGCATTTGCTCCGCGACCTGCAGCGAGAATTCAGGACGGCGGTGATCTTCATCACGCACGACCTGGGCGTCGTCGCGCGGATCGCCGACCGCGTCGCCGTGATGTACGCCGGAGAGATCGTCGAAACCGCGCCGGTACGCGAACTCTTCGAGCGCCCCGAACATCCCTATACGCGGGGGCTTCTCGAATGTATCCCCGTCCCCGGAAAAACCGCTCCGGGCCAGCCGCTTCAGGCGATTCCCGGCGTCGTTCCCAACCTGGTCGGCACCCTCTCGGGCTGCGCCTTCCGAAACCGCTGCGCCTGCGCCGTCGAGGATTGCCGGAACGCGCCCCCGCTCGCGGTGCTTCGGCCCGAACACGGCGTACGCTGCGTCCGCGCCGGACGCCTTTCGGGCGTTCAAGCGCCTCAGCCCGACACATCCGCCGAGCGCGCCGAATGCGCTGAACTCACCCCAGCCTCCAGGCTCGCCGCCCAAGCGGAAGACGATGTCGCGCTCGAACTCATCGCGCTCACGAAGGTCTTTCGCCTCGGGCGCGGTCTGTTTCGCTCCCCGTGGGAAATCCGCGCCGTCAACGAGGTTTCCCTGCGCGTAAAACGCGGCACGAGCCTCGGCCTCGTCGGCGAATCGGGTTGCGGCAAAACGACGCTCGCGCGGATGCTCCTCGGCCTGATGCCGCCGACCGCCGGGAGTATCCTGATCGAGGGGAAGAAAATCGACCCGACGGACTCGGCGGGGCATAGAGCGCTGACTTCGAGGATGCAGCCCATCTTCCAGGACCCCTACTCGTCGCTCAACCCGCGCCGCACGGTTTTCGACCTCGTCGAAGTCGCGTTGCGCCTGCACAAGGTCGGCACGCCCGAATCGCGCAGGATCGACGTTGGCGAAATGCTCGACCGCGTCGGGATGCCCACGCGCACGCACCACCAGTACCCCGGCCAGTTGTCCGGCGGGCAGCGCCAGCGCGTCGCGATCGCGCGCGCGCTGATCCTGCGCCCGAAGATACTGATCTGCGACGAACCGACCTCGGCGCTCGACGTTTCCGTACAGGCGCAGATTCTCAACCTTCTCCTGACGCTCAAAAAAGACCTCGGGCTGACCTACCTGTTCATCAGCCACAACCTCTCGGTCGTCGAACACATCGTCGACGAAGTCGCCGTGATGCGCGGCGGCGTGATCGTCGAACGCGGCGATTGCACGCAAATATTCCACGCGCCGCGTCACCCCTACACCCGTACCCTCCTCGCGTCGATCCTGACGCCTGAGCCGGGGCTGGGTGTTCCCGATATCGCTGGGGATCAGGAGACAGGAGACAGATGTCGGGAGACAGAGAATTCTTGCGGCCTTCGGCCGGAGAAAGATCGTTGAACCACCGATCGGTATTTTTTTGATCTTTTCCGGCGGCAACGCCGCCGCTAACTGATCTGTTTCCTGTCTCCTGTCGCCTGTCGCCTGACTTGAATTTCCCCCGATTCGCCCCATCTAATCTGTATATCATCTCCCTTTGGGGTAATCCTCATGCGAATCGACAAACTGACCAGTAAATTCCAGCAGGCGCTGGTCGACGCGCAGAGCCTCGCGGTCGGGCGCGACAACCCGACGATCGAGCCTGCGCACCTGCTTCTCGCGCTGCTTCGCCAGGACGACGGGACGACGCCGTCGCTCCTCGCGCAGGCGGGAACGAACGTACAGGCGCTTAAAAGTGCGCTCGACCAGGCGGTTTCGCGTCTGCCGCGCGTTCAGGACGCGAACGGCGAAACGCCGATCGGCCGCGATTTGAACAATCTCCTGAACCTGACCGACAAGGAGGCGCAAAAACGCGGCGACCAATTCATCGCCAGCGAGTTGTTTTTGCTCGCGCTCTGCGACGACAAGGGCGAAACGGGGACGCTCGCGCGGCGGCACGGCCTCTCCCGCAAGGCGCTCGAACACGCGATCGCCGCCGTGCGCGGCGGCGAGGGTGTCGATTCGCAGGAAGCCGAAGGACAGCGCGAGGCGCTGAAGAAATACTGCATCGACCTGACCGAGGACGCGCGGAGGGGCAAACTCGACCCGGTGATCGGTCGCGACGACGAGATACGCCGCGCGATTCAAATCCTGCAACGGCGCAGTAAAAACAATCCGGTACTGATCGGCGAGCCGGGCGTCGGCAAGACGGCGATCGTCGAAGGCCTCGCGCAGCGCATCGTGAACGACGAAGTCCCCGAATCGCTCAAAGGCAAGCGCGTTCTGAGCCTCGACATGGCCGCGCTCCTCGCGGGCGCCAAGTACCGCGGCGAATTCGAGGAGCGTCTGAAGTCGGTCCTCAAGGAAATCGCGCGCGAAGAAGGCCGTATCATCGTCTTCATCGACGAACTCCACACGCTCGTCGGCGCGGGCAAGGCCGAGGGCGCGATCGACGCCGGCAACATGCTCAAGCCCGCGCTCGCGCGCGGCGAGCTTCACTGCGTCGGCGCGACGACGCTCGACGAGTACCGCAAGTACATCGAAAAGGACGCGGCGCTCGAACGGCGCTTCCAGAAAGTCCTCGTCGACGAGCCGAGCGTCGAGGCGACGATCGCGATCCTGCGCGGCCTCCAGGAGCGTTACGAACTCCACCACGGCGTCGAGATCACCGACCCGGCGATCGTCGCGGCGGCCGAATTGTCGCACCGCTACATCACCGACCGCTTCCTGCCGGACAAGGCGATCGACCTCGTCGACGAAGCCGCCGCGCGGATCAAGATGGAAATCGATTCCAAGCCCGAAGTCATGGACAGGCTCGAACGCCGGATGATACAGCTCAAGATTGAGCGCGAGGCGATGCGGAAAGAACAGGACGACGCGTCGAAGAAACGCCTGCGCCTGATCGAGGAGGAACTCGAAAAGCTCGGACGCGAGTACAACGACCTCGAAGAGGTTTGGAAGGCGGAAAAAGCGCAGGTTCAGGGCAGCGCGCGCGTCAAGGAAGAAATCGACCGGCTCCGCGCGCAGATGGCCGAGTTCCAGCGCGCAGGGCAGTATGAAAAGCTCGCCGAGTTGCAGTACGCCCGCCTGCCGGAACTCGAAGCGCGCCTGAAAGCCTCCGAAAAATCCGAAGGCGTGGAAACGAAGAACCGCCTTTTGCGGACGCAGGTCGGCGTCGAAGAGATCGCCGAGGTCGTTTCGCGCGCGACCGGCATCCCGGTCGCCCGGATGATGCAGGGCGAACGCGAAAAACTCTTGCAAATGGAAGACCGTCTGCACCGGCGCGTCGTGGGTCAGGACGAAGCCGTTCGGCTCGTTTCCGACGCGATCCGCCGGTCGCGCGCGGGGCTGTCCGACCCCGGCCGCCCCTACGGCTCCTTCCTTTTCCTCGGGCCGACCGGCGTCGGCAAGACCGAGCTTTGCAAGGCGCTCGCCGCCTTCCTCTTCGATACCGAAGAGCATTTGATCCGCATCGACATGAGCGAATTCATGGAGAAACACTCGGTCGCGCGCCTGATCGGCGCGCCGCCGGGCTACGTCGGCTACGACGAGGGCGGTTATCTGACCGAGGCCGTCCGCCGGAAGCCGTACAGCGTGATTCTCTTCGATGAGGTCGAAAAAGCGCACCCCGACGTTTTCAATGTCCTCCTCCAGGTGCTCGACGACGGGAGGATGACCGACGGTCAAGGGCGCACCGTCGATTTTACGAACACGGTCGTCGTGATGACGTCGAATCTGGGGTCGGCGCTGATTCAGTCGATGGCGGGGAGCACTTACGCATCGGTCAAAGAAGCCGTCATGGGCGAGGTTCGGACCTGCTTCCGTCCCGAATTCGTCAACCGGATCGACGAGGTCGTCGTATTCCACGCGCTCGACGACGAAGAGATCCGGTCGATCGCGGGGATTCA
This sequence comes from Accumulibacter sp., assembly GCA_031264825.1. Classification (GTDB taxonomy): domain Bacteria; phylum Pseudomonadota; class Gammaproteobacteria; order Burkholderiales; family Rhodocyclaceae; genus Propionivibrio. The sequence goes on from JAISDL010000098.1 coordinate 19,444, forward strand.
GATCGCCGGACTCGAAAAGCGTCTGGCGCAGCTCGACCTGAAGCTTTCCGTCAGCAATGATGCGCTTTCAAAACTCGCCGAGATCGGTTTCGACCCGGTGTTCGGCGCGCGTCCCTTGAAGCGCGCGATCCAGTCGCAAATCGAGAACCCGCTTGCGAAAGCGATCCTCGAAGGGCGCTTCTCCGCCGGCGACACGATCCGCGTCTCGCTCGAAGACGGCGTGATAGGGTTCAGGAATCAGGAGACAGGAGACGGGAGACAGATGTAAACCGATCGGTGTTTCAACGATCTTTCTCCGGCGGCGTTGCCGCCGGTAACCGCTTTTTCAACCCGCCTCGTAATCGTTGGGCTTCACATTCGTTCAGCCCAACCTATACCGTTTCCGCTCCGTTCTCGGCGGTATAGGTTAGTGTGAAACAACCCAGGATTTGGGCGCAAAAAATCATCGCCGACAATGACGCCGCGATGAATTACGCAAAGAGCAAATGCCTGTAACCCGCCACCTCGGCCAAGCACCCCCCTTGGTGCCTCTAACTCGGAGGTCGGTGAATCACTGGCAATGTTTCATTATACGGGGTGGCACCGATTCGCGCCATGATCGTTGGGCTGAGCGTAGCGAAGCCCAAGGTTCCGCAGGCGTATGAATGATGGAATAGGTCCAGAGGAGGCGTATATGTTCCCGTTTGAAGTTCCCGAAAATACGGCGGCGCTGACTTGCCGGCACGTTCTCAACGAAGGCCGGCCGATCCAATATGCGTACCACGACGACGACGGCGATTGGCAATTCCTCTGCGGAGGAAGCCACGCAGAAGAAGACGCCGTGGTCGTCACGCTGAAACAGGTTTTCGACCGCGACCCCTCGATCGCGCCGCTGGCGACCCTTCCCGAAGGGATGTCCGCCGAACGCGAGACGCCCGACGGACGGTGGAAGGCGTACTCGCCCACCCGATGAGTTTTTCCTCCGGCACGCTTGTTTTCGACCCCGACCTCGTTCGCCGTTTCGAGATCAAAGGCCCACGCTACACATCGTACCCGACCGCCGACCGCTTCGTCGACGGCTTCGGCTCCGAGCGGCGCAAATCGGCGCTCCGCGCGCGGAGCGCGGCGGGTGAAACGATCACGGCGACGGAAGTGGCGAAAAAAACGCCGGGGCTGTCGCTTTATTTTCACATCCCCTTCTGCGCGAGTCTCTGCTATTTCTGCGCGTGCAACAAGATCGTCACGAAAGACCGCGCGCGTTCGGCGAAATACCTGCGCGCGCTCTCGAAAGAAATGTCGCTTGCCTCGATGTGCCTCGGCGTGGGCGCAGGCGAGGTCGCGGTCGAACAACTGCACTGGGGCGGAGGGACGCCGACCTTCCTGTCCGACGGCGAGATCGAAAGCCTGATGGACGCGACGCGTCGGTATTTCCGGCTCGTCGAGGGCGGCGAATACTCGATCGAGGTCGAACCGCGCGGATTGAAACGCGCGACCGTCGAGACGCTCGCCAGGGTCGGTTTCAATCGCCTGAGCGTCGGCGTCCAGGATTTCGACGCCGACGTCCAGTCCGCGATCCACCGCGTCCAGTCGGAAGAAGAGACGCGCGCCGTCGTCGAAGCCGCGCGCGTGAGCGGTTTCCGGTCGGTCGGCGTCGACCTGATTTACGGCCTGCCGCGCCAGAGCGCCGCGCGCTTTGCGCGTACGCTCGAACGCATCGTCTCGATCGGCCCCGACCGTGTTTCGGTCTATAACTACGCGCACCTCCCGGCGCTTTTCAAGGCGCAGCGGCGGATCATTGCCGCCGAGTTACCGAGCGCGGAAGAACGCTTGAAAATCCTCTCCCTGACGATCCGCGTCCTCTGCGACGCGGGCTACGTCTTCATCGGGATGGACCACTTCGCAAAGCCCGACGACGAACTCGCGCGCGCGCAACGTGAAAAACGACTCCACCGCAACTTTCAGGGCTATTCGACGCGCCCGGACTGCGACATGCTCGCGTTCGGCGTCTCGGCGATCAGCAAGCTCGGCCTGATCTACGACCAGAACTCAAAGACGCTCGACGAATACTACGGCGCGCTCGACCGGGGCGAATTCCCGGTCTCTCGCGGAATCGTCCTCGACGACGACGACCTCCTGCGGCGCGCGGTGATCCAGTCGCTGATGTGTCATTTTGAACTGCCGTTCGCGGCGTTTGAATCGGCGTACCGAATCGATTTTGAAAATTATTTCTCCGTCGAGATCGCCGAACTCGGTGAAATGGAAAAAGCCGGACTCGTTTCCATTGAAAAGAACCGGATCGCCGTCCTGCCTCCGGGGCGCATCCTCGTCCGCGCGATTTCGATGGTCTTCGACCGACGGCTGCGCGAAGATCGCGGGAATACAAGATATTCCAAAATAATTTAATCGCAGCCCCGCCTATAACGTTTCCGCTCCGTTCTCGGCGGTATAGGTTGGGCTGAGCTTGCGAAGCCCAACGATTCCGCAGGCGTATCTCGGCGGTATAGGTTGGTGGTGAGCGTAGCGAACCCCAACGATTCCGCAGGCGCATCAGGAATCATGAATCAGATGAAAACCGATTTCAACCGCGAAAGGCGCGAAAGGTCTGTATTCCCAAAACTTTTTCGCGCTTATTGCGTGTTTCGCGGTTCTTGTCTTCTGATTCCTGAAGTGGCTTGCGCTTCGCGCAAGCGAGGTGTTGGGCATCGCTGCGCTCACCCCAACCTATGCACTCTGGGAGTGTGGGCATCTTGCCCGCCTCGTGGATTTTTCTCCGGCGGCGA